>NZ_JAVXKG010000018.1:0-64301 GCF_036647415.1 Algoriella sp. | reverse complement strand
ACTTAAAATCCTGTGTCCATTAGGACGTGCGGGTTCAAGTCCCGCCTGAGGTACTAAAAGCTCAAGAATTTATTTTCTTGGGCTTTTTTTATTTTACAACCAACCCTTTTTTAGTTTTCTGCATCTTCTTTATAAATCTAAACTTTATTAAGATGAAAATTATATTACCAACACCATGTAAAGAGAAATTGAATGAGGTTAATTTCTGTGCAAAATGTCAACATAAAATCAATGATTTTTCTAATTTGAATCAAACTGATTTAGCCGATTCTATGCAAAAAGAAGAAGTTTATTGTGGTATTTTTCATCCAAGTCAGTTGGGTAGAAATTTGTTTCAAAAAACGATTTCTAATGTAATGGTTTTTTCGGCTTTTGGTCTGATGACTTCTACAATGCAAGCTCAAAAACCAAATACAGCTTGTCACGATAATCCAGAACCAAAAAATGATTCAGTTCAAGTTGAAAAAATTGAGTTTAAACTAATCGTTAACAAAGATTCTATATCAAAACCAGACGAATTTTCTACCTATCGATTATTAATTAACAATGAAATCATCGAACAAAATCTGAAAGTTGGAAAAGAATATACTATAAAATTCGATGTTCAGAAAGATTTTCCAATTGACATCAGGTTAGCATCTAATCAAAAAAATATAGAAATTAATAGAAATTATACGAGCAAAAATCTACCAAAAAAACTAAAATTGAATGTAGCAGACTTCGCAATGGAAGAAATAATTAAGGGAGATATTGCAATAGAACCAAGAATACAAGGAATAATTGCTATAAAAGAATAGTTTTTTGCTTTTATGATTATTTCCTTACCTTAGTTGCACAAAAGGGAATCGAGTGCAAATCTCGAGCTGTCGCGCAACTGTAAGTAGAAATTTCTATAAGCCAGACCACTTTTTTAGATGATGCTTTCGCGATTGAAGCTCAATCAAAACTACATTTATTTTTTATAAGTGTTGAATTGATTGCACTTGATTTCGAAAGCATTTTTTATTAAAAATTAGTTTAGTTAAAATGCAAAAAGAAGAAATTCAACAAATTATCGACCTTAAAACAAAACCACTTGGCGCTTTAGGATTATTAGAAAAAATCGCGCTCAAAATTGGTTTAGTTCAACAAAATTCACATTTAGAATTAAAAAATCCACACCTTATTGTTTTTGCTGGCGATCACGGTATTGCGCAATCTGGCGTTAGCGCGTATCCAGCGGAAGTTACGCCGCAAATGGTTTTTAATTTTTTGCAAAATGGCGCTGCGATAAATGTGTTTTGTAATCAAAATGAGATCGAACTTTCTATAGTTGATGCAGGTGTTAATTATGATTTTGAAGATTATTCAAAATTAAAAAATTGTAAAGTTGCCAAATCAACCAAAAATTTTCTTCATGAACCCGCGATGTCTTTAGATCAGCTAAATTTGAGTTTTGATTATGCGAAGAAAACGGTAGATGAAATTGCCAAAAACGGAACAAATATTATTGGTTTTGGAGAAATGGGAATAGGAAATACGTCTTCTGCAGCGATGATTATTCATTATTTAACTGATTTACCTTTGACGCAATGTGTGGGTCGTGGAACGGGTTTGAATGATGAGCAATTACAAAATAAAATCAATATTCTTTCTCAAGCAAAAGATAAACACGGAAAAATTACAGATGCAAAACAAGTTTTAGCAACGTTTGGAGGTTTTGAAGTTGCACAAATGACAGGCGCAATGTTGACGGCTTACGAACACAATATGTTGTTGATGATTGATGGATATATTGCTTCGGCAGCTATTTTGGTCGCCTCGAAACTAAAACCTGAAATCTTAAACAATGCAATTTTTTGTCATCAAAGTGATGAAGTTGGACATCAATATTTGTTAAATTATTTTGAAGAAGAACCAATTCTGAAAATTAATTTGCGTGTTGGCGAAGGAACGGGTTGTGCGTTGGCTTATCCAATCATCAAAAGTGCAGTTAATTTTTACAACGATATGGCGAGTTTTGAATCGGCTGGAGTAAGTAATAAAGATTAATCAAATGATAAAAAAAGAAATTACTTATTTCCTTACGGCACTCATGTTTTTTACGCGAATTTCTATTCCGTTCAAAATTGATTATAGCAGCGAAATAATGAATCAATCGCAAAAATATTATGCTGCAATCGGTTTATTGGTCGGACTTATAAATGCAATTATTTATTATCTGTGTCAACTTATTTTACCAATAGATATCAGTATTATTATTTCGATTATTGCAAGCGTTTTACTTACTGGTGCTTTTCACGAAGATGGTTTTACCGATGTTTGCGATAGTTTTGGAGGCGGATATGGCAAGGAAAAGATTTTAACGATTATGAAAGATAGTCGCATTGGTGCTTATGGTGTAATTGGCGCAATTCTTTTGTTGTTATTAAAATTTACTTCGCTAAAACATATTGCTGAAAATAATCTTGAATTAATGATTTTTAGTATTATTGCAGCACATTCTGTAAGTCGTTTTTTCTCTGGAATGATGATTTATACACACGAATATGTAACAGATATTGATAAAAGTAAATCGAAACCAATGGCAAATAAAGCATTGCCAATCAAAAATTTAGTCATAAGTTTTCTGTTTTGTTTGTTTCCATTTGTTGTTTTTGGCGAATGGAAATTCTTACTTATTTTACCTCTTTGCTATGTAGGAAAAGTATATTTAGGTTGGTATTTCAAGAAATATATTGGTGGTTATACAGGCGATTGCTTGGGAACTGTACAACAAGTAACTGAAGTTTTATTTTATTTAGGCGTACTTATTTTATGCAAGTTTATGTAATTCGACATACAAAAGTTAACATTTCTTCATCAGTTTGTTACGGGCAAACTGATGTCGAATTAGCTTCATCATTTCAAACAGAAAAAGACCAAATTCATGCATTAATTGATGAAGAATTTGATATTGTATTTTCCAGTCCATTATCACGTTGTAAAATCTTAGCTAAAAGTTTTTCGGAAGAAATTATTTTGGATGATCGATTAAAAGAATTCAATTTTGGAGATTGGGAAATGCAGTCGTGGAAAGATATTCCCGCAGATGAAATAAATCCGTGGTATACAGATTTTGTAACAACTAAAACGCCGAATGGAGAATCGATGGAAGAAATGTTTTTTCGATTAACTCAATTTATGGACGAGTTGAGAAATCAATCGCACAAAAAAGTTTTAATCGTTGCACATGGCGGTATTATTCGGTTATTGTGGTGCTATTTAGTACAAATTCCGATTAAAAATGCGTTCAAAATTCCTGTAGATTATGGTGAAGTTTTTCAATTTAATTTAGGAAATAATCAAGAAGAAGATTTTATTTTGAAGAAGAAATAATCTACAAAATACACTTCATTTTATCTAAAGATTTCCATTCATGTTCAATATTTGTCATCAAAATTGCATTATCAAACTGAATACTTCCTTTTGGAAATACAGATTCGTCTTCAAAAAAACTTGATTTTACATTTGTTACTTCCAAAGGTTGAATTTCCCAACGATAAGTTTCAAGTTTTAGACCTTCAAAATTATTTCCGTTTGGAGAATAGCCAATAGAACCATTCTCAAAGAAAGTTGAGACATTATTTAGATTTTTGAATATAGAATTTTCATTGAAATTATCAGTTAATTTAGCATCAATTTCAATAGTAGTTTTATCAGAACTCGTGAAATCTAAATGATAAATATTATTCGTTTCTTTTACATTAAAATTCGCAAAATAATGTTTACCAGGAAAAATTCTTCCTCCAACAATCGCATTCAATTTTAGAGAAGTATCTCGTCTGGGAATGTAAACTCCTTCTTTCAGAATTCCATTTTCTTCCCATTCTACAGCAATTCTATGTGCACCATTTTCAGAATTTACTCCTACAAAATCAGGTAAACCTTTCGGCTTTATATTTTTTAAACGAATCAAACAAATACCTACAATTGCTTTTCCTTCGTATAATTTAGGGCGAAAAGGTTTGGGCAATATTTTTTCTACAAATAATGGGTCTGCTATATAATTGACTAATATTCGTCTTTCTATTAGTCCGTGAATTGTGGGAATTTTCATAATTTATTCTTTGTAAGTTGTTTCTTCTATTTTCCAATAATTCAACGTCAAATTATCACTATACTTTAGATAAAGTTTAATTTCTCCATTTGGATCTATTTCACCAATTTTTTCTTGAATTAAATAAATATCAGTTTTATCTAAAGTTTCATCAGGCTTACCAATCAATTTATAAACTTCATTTTTTGACGTTCCGTTTGAATTATTTGAATCAAGTTTTAAAACATTATTAACCAAATCATCTAACATCTTATAACGATAATTTTCTCCATAAACTCCTTCTTCAAAAGGAATCCACTTTTCTGATTCAAACTTTTTATTCGAATTACAACTAAATAAAAAACTCGAAATAAGTATTAAGGCAAATGCTTTCATTAATTCATCCAAATATTTATTTTCCCTAGATAAAACCATTTATTATCAATTTTTTTCATGAATACTAAATTACCCTCACCGCAATAACCATAACAAACATAATCTTCTCTAAAAGCAGCATAATTAGCATCTTTAGAAATTATTACATTTGAAAATTGATAATAATTATTTTTTAGATATTTATATTTTGTAGAGAATTTAAACTTCTTTTTATCATTTAATGAATCTTTAACTTCAAAATTATTATTAAAAATTCTTTCAATATCTTCATCAACATAGTAGATAGAAGTTTCATATAAAAATTCTGGTTGATTGAAAATCCTTTCAACCCCATTATGAACTTTATCTACTATTTTTTTATTAGAAATATTTTTTAAATTCTTCTCCTTAATATATAATTCTAAAATATCAGTTTTATTAATTTCTTGACCAAAATTATATGTTGATAGAAGAAAAACAGCACAAAAAATAAACAGTTTTTTCATAAATTAATTCATTTCTCTAATGTCTCAAAAAAAATCAACAACACAAATTATTCAGAATTAATTTATTAGAAAAAAGTTGTGAAATTTATTGAAATAAAGTTTGCAAAAAACCATTTCATCAACTTATATTTGTACCAGTAATGCGGGAATAGCTCAATTGGTAGAGCGTCAGCCTTCCAAGCTGAATGTTGCGAGTTCGAGTCTCGTTTCCCGCTCAACAAAAGAAAAGCCGAAGAATTATCTTCGGCTTTTTTGCTTTTCAGAACAAATAGTTCAACGATTATTTTGTTTCGTTTTCAGCTAATTGTTGTTTGTATTTTTTACCTTCGATCAATCTTTTTTCTGCCCAAATTGTTCCACCAGGAATGATTGCTGCAACAAAAAAGATGGCAAAAATTTTCCAAGACCAATTGTATTTTTCTTTCAATATATAAACCAACACAATATATGCGATAAACAAACCACCGTGTATGCGTCCTACGTGCGTTACCCAAGTTGGATCTTCCCAAATATATTTCATCGGCATCGCAATAAAAAATAAAGCAATCGCAGAAAGAGCCTCTAAGTATCCAGTAATTTTAAATAATTTCAACATTCATCTTAAATTTGAAGGCAAAAATAGATTTTAATTTTAACACATTAACTAATACTTATCAGTAAAACAAATACTTAACATCAATTTTATACGTTATTACAAGCATACATGCGATTTTTATTCTATATCATTTTATTCTTTGCACAATCTATTTTACTTTTTGGGCAAGAAAAACCATTTCAATTTTATCGTTATACAGATGAAAACAAATCGTATACAAAAGATTTTGAAAACAAAAATCTACAATCAACTTTAGATTCTTTGCAAAAAGTTGGTTATTACACCTTGACGGTAGATTCTATTAAAAATGATAAAGTTTATCTAAACAAAGGAAAATTGTACCAAACAATTTTGGTTAAAAACAATGAATTATTTCAAAATAGAAATGATTTTTTTCCGACAAATAATTTAGATTCTATTCTGAATAAAATTTCAACAGAAAACTCTAATCAAGGTTATCCGTTTGCACAAATTAATATCGTTTCCAGAGGTTTTGAAAACAATGAACCGAAAATAGAATTGATTCTGAACAAAGGAAATCAACGCACTGTTGACGGTGTAAAATTGGTTGGTTACGAAAAACTGTCCAAAGGTTATTTACGCCATGGATTGAACATCAAAAAAGGAGAAATTTACAACGAACAAAAGTTGGCGACAATTTCTACGTTTATGAATCAAACCAATTATATTACCGAAGTACAATCGCCGCAAACGCTTTTCCGTAAAGACTCGACGATTTTATATTTGTATCCAAAAAAAGTGAATTCAAATTATTTTGATGGCGTTTTAGGTTTCGGAACAGATGATAATGGCGACTTTAGATTGAATGGGAATGTGCAACTTTCGTTGAATAATGTGTTTAATAATTTTGATGAAATTAGATTAAATTGGATCGGAACGGCAAACAAAAATACGTCGTTGAATATTGGTGTTAAAGTGCCTTATTTGTTTAAATCTGCGATTGGTTCGGAAACAAATTTTAAACTCTTCAAACAAGATTCTGTTTTCGTGACACTTGATTTTTCTGAACGGTTATTTTATCAACTCAACCTCAATTCGAATATCGGTGTAAGTGGAATTTTGCAGTCGTCTAACTTTTTGTTAGAAGATGATTCGTTTCTAAAATCGAGTTACGATGATTATTCAAAAACGGGTGTAGGATTGAGTTATAATTATTTTCTGAAACATCCTTTGCGTATGATGGAAGGAAAATCGATGCTGAATGTAATGGTAAATTCTATCAGAAAAAAGGAAAAGAATTTTTCTTGGACAGAAGAAATCGAGAATAAAACCGTCAATCAATATGAAATTGGTTTGCAATCGTTCCGATTATTTGAACTCGCCAAAAAACATTACATAAAAGGTGCCGTGGAGTTTCGTGGTTTATTAACAAAAGATGATATTTTCTCCGAAAATGAATTGTACAGAATTGGTGGTTTTGGGAGTATAAGAGGTTTCAACGAAGAAAGTATAACAGCTAATATGTACGGATTTGTAAGTATGGATTATCGTTTTGTGCCCAGCGAAGCCTTTTATATTGGTCTTTTTTCTGATTATGGTTTTATCGATAATAAACGCGCCAATATCAATACATCACTGCTAAGTATTGGTACAGGAATTTCTTTTTTGACGAAGATGGGAATTTTCAATTTGAGTTACGCTGTGGGTAAAACGGGCGAAACTTCATTTGATTTTAAAGAATCAAAAATCCATTTTGGAATATTGAGTCAGTTTTAAAAAAAAACATTACAAAAATTATTTATTTAGCATAAAATATTCATTTTATAAATATAATGTTAGCGGAAGTTTTTTATTTTTATAGTTTCAGTATCATCGTTATATTCCATTACATAATGTCTATCCCAATATATAAATTCATCACACTTAAATTCTAAACTGTTATTATTCCAGCTTTGAAACTCAATAAAATCCATTTCGATAGGACTTTCAATAAGTTTTTTATTTCTAATTGAATCTGATATTTTTTCAATATTCATATAATCTGCAATTAAAAAATCATCAGAAGGCGTAACTATCAAGCTTTGATATTGATGTTTATCTTCAAAGAGTTTTAATCCAGCTGTTTGTGAGTCTATTTGAAACAAATAATCACTTGTTAAGATTAAAATCATGTAGTGTTTTTTAGAAATTTGTACGGATTTTGGAAATCCTCTAAATTGTCCACACCACTCTGAATAATCGTCTTCAGTAAATTTTATAAAAGTCCAATCTTGAGAATTCCATGAACTTTCTATATCGTAAATTTTTTCTTTAAAAACACCCGAATAAGATCGACTAATTATTTCAGCTTTAATTATCATACATTCAGTTTAAAAAAATGTCACATAAAATTATTTCTTACTAAACAAAGTATAGATTAGCCTAGTTAAAAAACCTATATCTGCATTTCATTAAATTACCCACTAATATAATTATTTATCTGTAAATAATATACTTCGTAAAAACTAACCCTATTTGTAATGTCTGTAAAGATAATTTTATTACAAACAAGTTCGTTTCACCTTAACAAAACACATTGTGTAAATGATTACTAACAGATTTAATTAAAAAAACTTTAAATTTTTATAGGTTTATTGTTAACATTTTCGTGAAATTAGCTACTTATATAGAATACTCACACAAAGAAAATATTATGCGTAAAATTTTTTATCCAATTTTAGCTTCTGCTTTATTCTTGGCTTCGGCACAATTTGTTACTGCACAAGACAACTTAGTAAACTCATTAAGTAAAAATGTAAGCGAAAATAGTAAAGATGCTTTCAAATTTACAGAAGTTATCAATTTAGCAAAAACACCAGTAGAAAATCAAGGTTCGTCGGGAACTTGTTGGTCATATTCAGGAAATTCTTTCTTCGAATCTGAAATGTTGAGAATGGGAAAACAACCAATCCAATTATCTGCTATTTTTAATGCAAGAAATACATACGTAGAAAAAGGAAAACAATATGTACGCATGCATGGCGCTACAACATTAGGAGATGGAGGTTCTTTTTTTGATGTTTTAAATACGATCAAAAAATATGGAGCAGTTCCTGCTGAAACATATTCTGGATTGAATTATGGTACAAAAACCAATCAATTTGGTGAAATGGCTGCAATACAAGAAGGAGTTTTGAAAGCGGTTGTTTCTAATCCAAACGGAAAGTTAACACCAAACTGGGAAAAAGCATATACAGCTGTTATTGATAGTTATTTAGGGCAATATCCAGCAGATTTTACTTACAATGGTAAAAAATATACACCTCGTACATTTGCAGACCAAGTTGTAGGAATTAATCCAAACGATTATTTAGCGATTACATCTTTCAAAGAACAACCATATTACACGTCTTATGTTTTAGCAATTCCAGATAACTGGGCGTACGAAGCATTCTATAATATTCCGATGACAGAAATGACGGATAATATTGATTATGCTTTGAAAAATGGGTATACGGTAGCTTGGGCAACTGATGTTTCTGAAAAAGGATTTAGCTGGAAAAATGGTGTTGCTTATGTACCAGAAGTTGATTTTGCAGATATGACTACTCAACAAAAAGCTGATATGTTCAAAGGTCCAAAGCCAGAAAAAGTAATTACAGAAGATTTACGTCAAGCTGCTTTTGATGATTATCAAACAACTGATGATCATGGTATGCACATTGTTGGAACGGCAAAAGATCAAAACGGAAAAGAATATTATATCGTGAAAAATTCTTGGGGATTAACAAACGATTACGAAGGATATCTTTATGTAACAAAAGCTTTTGTACAATACAAAACAACTAATATTTTGGTACACAAAAATGGTGTTCAAAAACAAACATTGAAAAAATTAGGAAAATAATTTCTAATCAAATATTACAATAAAAGCGATCAATTAATTGATCGCTTTGTTTATTTATTAAGATTCTACAGTTGTAATTTTAGTTTCTTCTTCTTTATCTTCACCTTTTTCTTCGGTTTGTTTAAACCCTATTTTTGAAATCGGTTCTTCTTTCGATTTATAATAAAATTCTAAATCCATTTCCATCTCCAAAATTCGATGTGGAAAATCTTGTCCTACATTTTGCTTTGCTTCGCTTACAAAAACCGCACAACGCTTAAAATAATCGACAGTTAGCTTCGCTTTTGCTTCTGTAAAAGCTGCAAATAATATTTTTTGAGTCAACTCTATATTCTGTTTTTCATCTTTTCGATATAACGCATACAAACGTTTTTTAAGTGATTGTGTAAAATCAATTAGCATTGTATTCGAAAATAGTTTCATTTGAGCCGCAATCGGTGTCCAAAATTCTTTGTTCAGTGCATTTTGTTTTTTTAGAATTGCCAATAAAGGCGAATTTGGTGCGAGATTATTGGTAAGATGATGTAGAATTAACTGTTTACGTTCATCAAAACTTGGTGGAAAAATAGGAATATGCAAATCAAATCTTCCTGGCGTCACAATATCATCTGTCAAACCGCCTAAAACCTCAGCAGAACCAACGATTAGCAATTCTTGTTGATCATCTTTGTGAATATGGCGAAGAACCGAATAAATCAACTCTAATGTTTCTGGATAAAAATTATTATCATGAGTTGAGCTTAATAATTCGTCAAAAGAATCAATAAAAAGTAACGTTTTGGGTTGACTCATTTTTTTTGAAAGAAAATTAGAAAACGAATTCTTCGAGTTCTTGAAATTTCCTAGTAAATAATCGTTGTAAACATGGACAAATTCGTATCCAATCATATCTGCAATTTTCTTTGCCCAATATATTTTTCCACTTCCTGGAGGTCCATACAAAATAACACCAACGGGTTTAGAAATTCCCCAACTTTCTAGTTGATTTTTACTGATAAAAGGATCTAACATATCAGTCAAATAAAAATACAAATCGGTATAACCAACTAAACTTTTTGTCGAGAAATCTTCGCATTGCGGAAAAGCTTTTTCTATAAACGGATAATTTCCACTGATATAAGTATGAATTAAATAACTAGAGATATTGGTTTTGATTTGCTTTGCAACCTCAGCAGGAATTCCATTTGAAGTGAAAAAATGTAGAACATCTTCTTCTTTCGCTTCTATTGTTTTGGCAATATCTTCTATTGTTTTTTCTTTCGAATAATCTTCTGCATATTTCTGAAGAAAGTCTTTATTTTCTTCAGAAAATTCTTTGAATTGATTGGTTACATTAAAATTTTCATCAATACAAAAACTTAAATCAATATTAAAATCGTTGATAAAATTTTGTAAACTTCCGAGTGATATTTCGAGTTGAGTAGATAGGTCTTTTAATTGCATTTTTATGGTTATTAAACAACCTTCAATTTATAAAAATATTAAAGATTTCACAACTTTGATGATTTAAAGTTTTACTAAAAAAAGCGACTATAAAGTCGCTTTAAAAAATTATAATTTTATTATTTTATAGTTTACTCGAGTTGATATAATCTACTTCCTCCTCCTCTTTTGCTTCTTCTACTTCGTCTTTCAATACACGTTTTGCAACGCTACCAACTGTTAAACCTTGTACAACAATCGAAAATAAAACGACAATATAAGTTATCTCTAATAATAATTCTTTCCATTCAGAATTTGGCATAGAAAGCACCAATGCAATAGAAACACCTCCTCTAATTCCTCCCCAAACTAAGACGATTAACGATCCTTTTGAGAATGTATTTTTACGAAGAAGCGTACGTGCTGGTATCACAATTGACAATGCACGAGACAATAGAACAATAAATATTGTGACAACGCCTAATAATATTTGATCGATTAAATCCTCTATTAATAATAATTCGAAACCAATAAATAAGAACAAAATAGCATTCATTACCTCATCTATTAATTCCCAAAATTTTGTAAGGTAATCTTGTGTAGAACTACTCATTGCTACTTTTTTGCCGTAATTACCAATTATTAAACCTGCAATTACCATGGCTAATGGACTAGAAACATGTAGTTCTTTGGCGACTAAAAATCCACCCATTACAATAGAAAGTGTGATAAGAGCAGAAACTTTATAATCGTCAATTTTTTTCATAGCAGACGATGCTGTAAATCCT
The DNA here is from genome assembly GCF_036647415.1 of Algoriella sp. Classification (NCBI taxonomy): domain Bacteria; kingdom Pseudomonadati; phylum Bacteroidota; class Flavobacteriia; order Flavobacteriales; family Weeksellaceae; genus Algoriella; species Algoriella sp. The sequence continues at coordinate 52,711 of NZ_JAVXKG010000018.1, read as the reverse complement.
AATAATAGCCCTAATATAATTCCTCCACCTGCTTCTTCTAAAAATAATAATGAAACGTTTTCGAAAGTTGCGTCAAAATTTACATTGGTTGCAATTTGTAAAACCACAGCAAACATAACAACGGCTACACCATCGTTAAATAGTGATTCTCCTGTAATCTTAGTTTCGATAATTTTAGGAACTTTTGCTTGTTTTAAAATTCCTAATACAACAATAGGATCTGTTGGTGAAATTAAAGTTCCGAAAAGTAAACAATAAATATATGGAATTTGAATACCGAAATACGGTGCTAAATAATATAAAATTCCCGAAATAATGAAAGCTGAAATTACAACAGATATGGTTGCATAAGTTGCGATTGTCCAGCGTAGATTTTTCAAATCCGAAAAATTAACGTGCATTGCTCCCGCAAAAAGCAGAAAATTAAGCATTGCTCCCATCAAGATTTCATTAAAATCAAGACTATTGAAAAGTTGAAAAAACTCTTTGGTTGCATCCGGAAAATAACTGTCACCTAACAAACGGATTGCAACGGAGACTAACATGGCGATAAGCATAATTCCAATTGTTCCTGGCAATTTTAGAAAACGGATATTTGCGTAAGAAAATAGCGCTGCGAGAACAATTAGAACTGAAAAAGAATAATAAAGTTCCATTGGTATAGATTAAAAATTTTGAAAAAGATACAAAAAAAGAGCCACTTTTCAGTGGCTCTTTATACTCTAATTTTATTTTTTTATCAAATTAATTTTTTGGAGCTTGCCCAATTAAATCCATAAATTGATCTAATTTAGGTAAGATAATAATTTGTGTACGTCTGTTTTTAGATTTTCCATCAGGCGTAGCATTTGTAGTTAATGGGTTGAATTCTCCACGTCCTCCAGCAGTCATACGCTTAGGATCTACACCATATTGGTTTTGTAATGCTTGTACAACAGAAGATGCTCTTAAAGCCGATAAATCCCAGTTATTACGGATATTTGGTTTAGAAATTGGCACATTATCTGTGTTACCTTCAATTAAAACATCGTAATCTCTATAATCGTTAATAATTTTAGCAATTTTACTTAATGTTTCTCCAGCAGCAGGAGAAATTTCGTAGCTACCAGATTTGTATAACATATTGTCTGCTAAAGAGATATAAACTACACCTTTTAAGACTTTAACATCAACATCTTTTGTTTCTTCGCTTGATAAAGAACGCGTTAAGTTGTTTGTTAAAACCATATTCAAACTATCAGATTTGCTTTTTGCATTTACTAAATGTTTGATGTATTTGTTTGATTCGTTGATTTCTTTAACTAATTCAGAAACATTTTTAGTACCACCATTAATACAATTCTTTAATTGCTCTTGTAATTGCTTAATTTGATTTCTTTCGCTCTGAACTGTGTTTTCATATTGACCTTGGTTGCTTTCGAAATTAGCTAATTTAGCTTTTGCAACAGCCAATTCTGTTTGACATCCTTGATTTTCTGAATAAGCTGAATTGAATTTATTTTGTAATTCATCATACTTCTTCTGACTCACACAACTAAATAAAGTTGAAGCAGCGATAACCGCTACCGGCAAAATTGTAAATTTCATAATTATTTTGTATTTCAGTTATACGAATATATGTTATTATTTTTTTATTGAACTCATTTATCCTCAAAAACCATGCTTAAAAATAAAAAACTCCTAATTAGATAACTAAGTAGGAGTTTTAACGTATTTAAATTTCTTATATTGTATTAACCCTGAGGGATATATAATACTTGTCCCGGATAAATTTTATCTTCGTGTTTCAACATTGGCTTATTTGCCTCGAAAATTTTTGGGTATTGCATTGGATCTCCATAAACTTCTTTCGCAATTTTAGATAAAGAATCCCCACTTTTTACAGTATACATTGTTTTAGAAATGTCTGGAATTTCAATAGTTAATGGAGTTTTCAAAGTTAATTGATCCTCTACAGACTCTACTCCTTCTACGTTACCTGCCGTAGCTAAGATTTTTTGTTTTTCGTCAATATTTAATGCTTGACCAGCAACTACAATTTTTTCTCCGTCTGCAGAAAAAGTTACACCAGATAAATCGAATCCTTGTTTAGCAACATGATCTTTTACTTTTGCTGCTTTTTCTTCTGGAGTGTCTGCTCCACCGAATAATTTTTCTCCGGCATTTTTAATAAATGAAAATAATCCCATAGTGAGTTGATTTAATAATTTTTTAAGTTGTTATATAAGTAAATATAATATTAATGAATCAATTATCGTGCAATTGATGAATATTTATTTTTTAAATTTTCTGAAATCAATCTTTGTTGCTGAATTTGAGCTGTTAATTGATTAATTTTTGCATCCAAACCTTTATCGTTATCTTCTGCTGTTTGTATTTTTGTATTTAACGAAACAACCTGATCTTCGATAGATCGCAACGAATTTTCTGTTTTCATTTTCTTCTTCATCAAACCATCAATCGCTTTATCATCCGATGCTCTTTCGAGCTGATTTACGACCAAATCTAATTTATCACCCAACAATTGTTTTTTATTTTCTAGTTTAAGCAATGCATTATTATTTTTTAAATATGATTTGATTGATGTTCCCTTTTTTAATTGAGCATCTGCATTTTCTTTCGTTAGCTTAATCATATTTTCGTTTGCTAACTTCAAATCATTTCTTACACAAGCTTGTTTTGTTTGATAACCAAAATCTTGCAAACGATTATATATTTCATTAAACTCTGCTGAAGAACTTGTAAACTGCATTCCATTTTGATCGGTTAAACTATTAATAATTGTCGTTTTTCCGCCTTCTTCTTCAACCAAACTTATGATAGATTTGTAAACATCGTCCGAGTTTTTAAACTTCACATTATTGGCTTCATGTTTCTTTAAAAATCCAGACGAACCTTCTTTGTTTGACACCCAATTTTCCCATGATTTATAAATAATAGTCGACGAACAATTAGCAGTTGTAAAAGCAAATGATTTTAATTGTTGACCATTCATTTCATATTCTACCTCAAATAATCCATCATCATTTTGTGCATTTACAAAACCGGCAGTTAAAAGTGTTAGGACTAAAAATATATTTTTCATTGCATTTTTATTTTAAAATTATAGCTTTCTATTCTCTTATCAATTTAGCAAAAATACTAGATTTAAAAAGTAGTTGTGTAGCTTTTTTTTAATTTCTAATTTTAGCAATAATTTAATCAAGACGTATGCAAACAAAAATTTTATTGATTTATACAGGAGGAACAATTGGTATGGCCAAAGATTATGGTGATCAATCTCTAAAACCTTTCAATTTTGACAATCTCTTAAAACAAATACCAGAATTAGCTTTATTAGATTGTTTGTTTGATTATCATAGTTTTGAAACACCAATTGATTCTTCTGATATGAAACCTGAATATTGGGTAAATATCGCCGAAACAATAGAAGTAAATTATGAAAACTATGATGGTTTTGTGGTTTTACACGGAACAGATACAATGGCTTATACTGCATCTGCACTAAGTTTTATGCTAGATAATTTGGAGAAACCTGTAATTTTTACGGGTTCGCAACTACCTATTGGAGATTTACGAACTGATGCAAAAGAAAATTTGATTACTTCTATTCAGTTAGCTTCGCTTCGTAAAGATGACAAACCAATAATACAAGAAGTTTGTATCTATTTTGAATATAAATTATTTCGTGCCAATCGTGCTACAAAAATAAATGCCGAAAACTTTGATGCTTTTGAGTCGCCAAACTATCCAGTAATGGCAGTTTCTGGTGTTCATCTCGAAGTGAAAGAAGATTTGTTATGGAAAAAAGAAATTAACGGAAAACTTACAATCAACAAAAATTTTAATACTGATATTGGTTTACTTAAAATTTTCCCAGGCATGAATCGTGTTGTGATTGAAAGTGTTTTGAATGCACCAAACATGAAAGCTATTATTATTGAAGCATTTGGTACAGGAAATATTTTTACAGACCAATGGTTTATTGATTTGTTAGAAGAAAAAGTAAATAATGGTATTCATTTAATTATTAATACACAGTGTGCAGGTGGAATGGTAGAAATTGGACGTTACGCAACAAGTGATGCTTTACTTAAAATGGGGGCTATTTCTAGCTTTGATTTGACTATGGAAGGTGCTATTACAAAAGCAATTTATTTGTTGGGACAAAATTTATCGAAAGAAGATTTCCGTCTACAATATGAATCAAATCTGAAAGGCGAACTTCGTCATCATTTTTATACTAATTAAATAAAATATTCATAAAACGAAAAAATCTCTACATGTAGAGATTTTTTTATGATTTATAAACTAATTATGGAAAACCGTATTTTTCTTAATTTTCTTATAATTACTTTGTGCATATAAATATTTATCCAATGAAAATAAAATTATTGTTCTTATCATTCTTTATAATTATTAAATCTTATTCACAAGAAAATAAATATGAAAAATATTCCATTTTCACTCAAAATGGAATTAAATATGGGATTAAAAACCTTGTTACAAATAATGAAAACATCCCTGCTATCTACAATGATATTAAAGAATATCGAGATGGATTTTTTATTTCAAAAAAAGAAAATTTATATGGATTAATTGATACGTTAAACAACGTAAAAATACCTTTTAAATATAAAAAAATTCTTTATTTAGAAAATGATCGTTTTTTAGTTTCGGATACTAGTTTCTATCTCACAAATAGAAATGGAGTCAAAATTGGAAATATAAAATTCGATAACGTACTTTCATACAATTCAGATATTATTCAAATTTTAAAAGATGGCAAAATAGGATACTTAAGTATTAATGGAAAATTAGTATTAGAACCTAAATTTGAAAAAGGAGATATGGCTATAAAAGATTTTATAGTTGTACATTCAAAAAACTGGAACTCTTTTGGATACGATCTTGTTACAAAAGATTTAAATAACAATGTTATAAAAAGACAAAATATTGGTACAATGGGAAGTTATCCTATTTTATTTAATACAAAAGGAAAATTATTATACAAAGGAGAAAATAATGAAACTATTTACTTCCGTAATCAATCTGAATATGCTATTGCAGAAAAATATATAGGTAATAATAAAACAAGATATATTTTTATAGATAGTATTGGTAAAACTAAAGCATTTTTTGACGATTTATATAGTATTCAATTTCATGACAACTACATAAAAATTGAAAAAATATCAAATTATAATAGAACATGGGGTATAATTAATTATAAAGGAGATGTAATCTTTCAACCAATATTTAAAGAAATTACTCAATTTATGTACAATAATGATGAATACGCTAAACTGTTATTAGATGATGAAAACTTTTTCTATATTGACAAAGAATTGAATTGTGTAAATTTCGATAATAAAAAATGTCCTATTTATAATTAAAAATGAATTTCCCTAACAAACAACAAGAAAAATACTTAAATGAACTAGACAAAGTTTCAAATCTTAAATTTTGTATTATTGGTCAAGATATTTATCCAGAAAATGCAAGTGGAATAGCCTTTTGTAAAAATGATTTCACTCAACTTTTACAATATAATTGTTCTGGAAAGTATGTTTTAAATGCTTTAGGTTACGATAGTAATTTTATTTATAAATTGATAGAAGAAAAGAAAAAAACTGAAGATTTTTTTATAGAACTTTTACAAAATGGAATCTGTTTTCTTAATATATCATATGAACTTCTAAATAACATTCCCAAAGATAATTTAGATACTACTCTTAGGGAATATAAGAAATACAACGAATTTTTCTTAAATAAATCGAATAAAATTATACTTCTTGGAAAAACAAAAACTCATAAATTATTCAAAAAATATTACAAAGAATATAATGAATATGAAGTATTAATTCATCCATCTGTAAGAAATCAAAATAAAGATGAATGGAAAAAAATATATAATAATAAATATTTCAGTCTTTAATAAATTTCAAACGAAAAAATCTCTAAATGTAGAGTTTTTTTTTATTCTCTATTTCCTACCTGCCATTGCTTGTCCATCGGTATCTTTCAATTGGAAAAAGATATAGGTTGATAAAATTGTTAGAAATCCTAAAGCTAAAAACGAATAACGAAATGCTTGTACTTCTACTCCATTTGTTAAAACTGTTGCTTCTCTAAAAATTCCTAAAATAAGAGCTGCCATAGAAATTCCAAATGTTAACGATAATTGTTGCGTTACTGATAACAAGCTATTTCCTTCACTTGACGTTTTTTCATCCAAATCTGCCAACGAAAGCGTATTCATCGCAGTAAATTGTATCGAACTAAAAAATCCATGTACAACCAATAAAGGTAGAATGTAATAAATTGGTGCTTCTGATTTTAGAAAATAAAATAGACATATTAATATTCCTAAAATAAGTGTGTTACCAATTAATGTATCTCGATAACCAAATTTATTCACAATAGGAACTGCAAATGATTTTGCAAAAATATTACTAGCTGCTGACGGAATCATTATTAATCCTGCTATTGTAGCCGAATATCCGTAACCAACTTGCAATAAAAGTGGAATAAGAAAAGGCATTCCTCCAATTCCTAAACGTGTAATTAGGTTACCAATTATTCCAATTTTAAGCGTTCTGATTTTAAATAAATTTAAATCTATTAAAGGATGACTTTTTCGTTTTGCATGATAGATATAAAGGAATATCAAAAAGACAGAAACAATTAATAATAAAAGAATTGTTGTAGAATTTATAACACGAGAGGAAGTTAACTCCATCACCAAAGTTAATACGGTAATTCCTCCACTAAAAAGAATCAATCCTTTGATGTCAAATTTAAAAACAGGATGTTTATAATCTGGTATCGCAAAAGTTGTCATCCAAAGAGCAATTATTCCAAACGGTATATTTACCAAAAAAATCCAATGCCAAGATAGCGTTTCTACTAAAACACCACCTAAACTTGGTCCAAGTAAAGGTCCTATTAATCCTGGAATGGTGATAAAGTTAATTACTTTTAAAAGTTCTTTTTTGGGATATGCATATAAAATTGCTAAACGAACCACTGGCACCATCATAGATCCTCCAACAGCTTGTACAATTCTAGAAATTACCAAAGCTGGTAAAGTTGTTGCAAATGCACAAAATACTGAGCCTAATGTAAAAATTAATATCGCAGATTGAAACACTTTTTTCGTACCATATTTATCCGAAAGCCAACCACTAAGCGGAATAAGTAAAGCAACCGTCAAAGTATAAGCTACAATTATAGATTGCATTTCTAATGGAGATTTACCCAATTCTAATGCTATTGTGGGTAAAGATGTGTTTAAAATTGTACCATCTAAAGCTTGCATAAAAATTGCCATAGCACCTAGCCATGGCAAATATTTTAGCATTCTTTCATCTATATTATTTGTAGAATTCATCTTATATTTCGTGAATCATACGAGTAGAAACAGCTATTCTATTCCAAGTATTAATTATTGCAATTTGCATAATAATTTGTGCAATTTCGTTGTCATCAAAAATTGTTTTTGCCAAATCATAAGTTTTAGTTGTCAATCCTTTATCAGCAACTAATGTGACTTCTTCAGTCATTTTTAGTACAACTTGCTCTTTTTCGTCAAACAAAGGAGATTCCCACCAAGCACTAACTGCAAAAATTCGACGTGGATTTTCACCATGTTTTATTGCTTCTTGTGTATGCATATCAATACAATACGCACAACCATTGATTTGTGAAGCTCTAATTTTAATTAACTCTAATATTGTTTTGCTTAATTTTGAAGTTGATAAATATTTTTCTAAACCAAACATCGCTTCATACGCTTTTGGTTCTAGTTTTTTAATATTGATTCTTTCTGACATTTTGATTTTTTTAATGATTTAATTCAACGCAAAATTCATTCCCTTTTACAACTTCCTAAGTTCAAGAAAATAGATTAAATTTGATGTATGTTTCTCAACACACATACGCATCATTTAGCTCATCAATCAGATATTTTGGATTTATATAATCAATTTCCGAAAGAGATGAATTTTGATGCAAAACTATTTTCTATTGGTATTCATCCAGCTTACATCAATATCTTATCAATAGAAGAAGAAATAGAAATTATCAATCAAAATATTCATAATAAAAGTTGCTTAGCAATTGGTGAAATCGGATTAGATAAATTATGTGAAACAGATTTTAATTTACAAATTGATGTTTTTGAGAAACAAATAAAGATTGCAGAAGAAAATAAAATACCTGTAATTATACATTCTGTGCGAGCTTATCAAGAAATATTACATATTCGAAAAAAATTAAATCTTACGATTCCGTTTATTTTTCATGGATTTAATAAAAATGAACAAATACTTAATCAAATTATTGCGCAAAATTGTTTTGCATCTTTTGGTAAAAATCTTCTTTATAACAAAAACTTACAAATTATATTTGCAAAACTTTCGGCAAATCAGTTTTTTCTGGAAAATGACGCAAGCGAAATTCCGATAAAAGAAATTTATCAATTTGCAGCCGAAATAAGAAATATAACAATAGAAGAATTACAACTTCAACAAGCCCGAAATTGGAAAACAATTTTTGGATATGAAGTTCACAAATAAAAAAATAAAAAAATGGCAGTTTGGCAAGAAAGAGCTGAATTAATTTTCAAGGAAGAAGGTTTAGAAAAACTTAAAAATGCACACATTTTAGTGGTTGGTTTAGGTGGTGTTGGCTCTTTTGCAGCAGAATTTATTGCACGTGCGGGAGTAGGAAAAATGACTATTGTAGATGGTGACACTGTAGATATAACAAATGTTAATCGTCAATTACCTGCTTTACATTCTACCGTTGGTCAACACAAAGTAGATGTTGTGGGAGATCGTTTGATGGACATTAATCCTGAGTTACAATTAACACGCATCAATGAATTTCTAAGTCCAGAACGTACAACAGAAATCGTGACAAAAGAATTTGATTATGTGATGGATTGTATCGATTCATTAACACCAAAACTCAATTTGATTATCGCTGCAAAACGCAAAAAAGTAAAAGTTGTGAGCAGCATGGGAGCTGGTGGAAAAATGCAAGTTTCTAAAGTTTTGGTTCGTGATATTTCGAAAACATCGGTTTGTCCGCTGGCCAAAAATATCAGAAAACGTTTGAAAAAAGAAAAAATATCCAAAGGTTTCAAAGCTGTTTTTTCGACAGAAGAAACAGATGAAACTGCTGTAAAATTGACGGATGGAAAAAATTATAAGAAATCTTTTTACGGAACAAATTCTTGGATGCCCGCTCTTTTTGGACTTTATGCAGCAGAAACGGTTATTCATTATTTATTAAAAAAAGAAAATAATTAAGCGCTTTCTTAAAGTTTTAATTAATTTAGTTGAAAATTAACGCACATTTAGAAAAATGAAAATCAATTACGATTATATCACGTACGAAGATGTTTTGAGATCTCGCCAATTTATGTACGAGCAAGCTTTAGAACAAAATGCGACTAACTCGTTGTTAAATACTGCAAGAGAATTATTTGGTCAAGAGAGTTTTGATATGTGTATTAAAATTTGTGAAGGTTTGTTGGATGCAAAAGATCCAAAACAATTATATGATGCAAAAAAATTAATTGCATTAGCTTATTATAGTTTACAGGATTTTGAAAATGCAGATAAATCTTTTTATGCATTAGCGGAAAACTCTAATAACTCGGATGATTGGTTTAATGTTGTGATTTCTGCTACATTAAACAAAAATATTGAACGCAGTAAAGAAGCTTTCGGAATTGCATTAGAAAAATATACGCAACATGGTCATCAACGCAATATGCCTTCTGTGCAATTGATGTTGCATTATATGATTACCTTGGAAACGGTAAAAGAATATACGTTGGCTTTGGAACAATTAAGAATGTTGGTTCAGGTTTATGCTAAATTGAAAAAAACAGACGAAAAATTCTTAAGCTCTCGCGGTTTAGAACAAATTGACGCGTTTTTAGACATTTCGAAATCAATTCTTAAAAAAGCAAAAAAGAAAGAGTTAACAGAAATCAAGAAAGAATTACTTGAGGCACTTGACGCAAATGGCGTAGAAAAAGTTGAGGCTTTTTTCGCAGAATTCTAAGATTTTTTTCTAATAAAATAGTAAATCCACTTTTCTCAAAGTGGATTTTTTTTGTTTTAATTATTTTCTTTGATAAAATTATAAATTTTCTTTGTAAGATCTTGTCCTTCTTTACCTAATTGGTGGAATAATTTTAATTGTTCTACAGCGCTTTGGGCAAATGGAACTTTTATATTTATTGTCCCATTTTTCTTATAATTTGATTTTTGTTTAATTCCTAATATATTATTTAATATAAAATCTCCAATTTTTAATTCATCACTATATGAATAATTAGATTTATATTTTATATTATCTCTATTTTTTTCAATTTCTAAATTCTTAACTGTTTCTAATATAATTTTATCCGTTAATAAATTTTCTATTTCTCTCGCCTTTAATCTATAATAACGATTTCCAAGTGCTTTTTTTAGGTCCTGAAGGCGTATCCCTTTTTTCGTTGTATCTTCAACCCCATCATCATCAGTTATTAAAAAAAGTTTACCACATAATTTCTCTACATTAATTGGATGATCTTCTTTATCTAAAAAACTCCAATGTGTAATATTATTTCCTCCATACTCAACAAAAGAATAATGAACATCTTCAAAATATTTTTTTTCTGTATCTAATAAACTCTCTTGATAAAGTTCTAAATATTTTCTGATGTAAATTCTATCCGTAATACCTTCTACCCAAATTGTACAATTCGTTAGAAAAACAGAGGAATTTTTAACACCCAAATGTTCTAATAATGTAATGTCAGGATTATCAATATTATGTATATGAAATTGCTGTTCTTCTTTTGTAAATTTATATACAGAGATTTCTTTATAATCTAATGTCATATCTAAAAAGTGATTAGAATGAGTTGTAAAGAAATATTGAAATTCTTCAAAACCTTTCGTCTTTAATAAAGTTTCAATTAAAATACGTTGAAAACCTGGATGTAAATAAACATCAGGTTCTTCAATATAAATTTTAAGATTTTTTCCTTTATTAAAAAATAATGGATAAGTTAGAATAATAATTGCCTGTACTCCTTCTCCTAAATTATAAATTGGACGATCTTCTTTTTCTCCTTCTATATTGATATAAACATCTTTCTCTTTTAGTCTTGGAATAATAGTAATTTTCTTATTCTGAAAGAATGTTCTACTTAAAAATTCCTCGAAATCTTTAACTAATTTTCTTTGCTCATGATTGCCAAGTAGCAAATCTTGAACATCGTCATATAGAGATAAACCAGTAAAAATAGATTTATCATAAATATTCAGATTAGATCCGAACTCTTCTTTATTGAAATAATCAAGCTTCGTTCTTTCTAAATAAAAATCTTCTCTTGTAAATTCTTCATTCTGATAATTAATACTTCTTAAACCACGAAGAATTGGAATGTAGATAGCTTTGTTAGAAAAATCGTAATTTTCTAAAAGATTTTCAAAATCAACTTGATTAAAACTATCTTTTAAGAATTTCAAATTATTAAATATATCTTTATTAATTGCACGATAATTTGAATATTGCTCATTCAAATCAATCTTATTATATGCATCAAATAAAATCTCTAATTCATTTTTATCATAGTCATCTTTAATATAACAATTATCTAGATTAAGTTTACTAGTAATTGTATATTGATATTTTGTTTTTATATTTGTTATATTAATTGATACTTGATTATAAATTTCATTCAGCTCAATCAATTTTAATTGACTTAAATTATTTCTGATTTCTTTATTTGAAAACAAATCTCTCATAAAACGACTTTTACCAGAATTATTAGGTCCAATAAAAATGTTGATCCTAGAAAGATTATTCAAATTATTATCTTCCTCACCAGTAGTATATTGTTTTGCAACTTCCGTTTTAAGCTGTAAAGATTTAAACATAAAATTTCCCTATAGATTTTTACTAAAATACAATATTCTGTATAATCAAAACAAAAGCTTTAACTAATGTGATCCTGAAACAAGTTCAAGATGATTTAACGTTTTGTCAAGCTAAATTCATTTCAGCTTCTCATTAAATTTAGATTCCTCCTTTCTTCGGAATGACAGACATTCAATTATCATTCAGAACGAAGCAAAAATGAAGTGATGAATCTTTTAGTGATTCTTCGACAAGCTCAGAATAACAAAATCAATATTTATTACTTATTTTAACAAATAATGCCTCGAAAATTCAAGGCATTATTTGTTATTATTATTTTTTAAGGAAACCTATTACTTCCTGTTTTGAGTTAGATATAATAACTAAATAATATTTACCTACTGGTAAATCAGCAACATTTATCTGTTGAAAATTAGTTTCTTGCTGCAAAATAATTTTCCCATTTACATCAATCAGTTTAATTTGTTTTATATCTTTTACAGTATTAATTTCTATCGATTTAGAAACTGGGTTTTGTTTTAATTGATATTTTTTTGAAGGTTTTAAATCATTTACTTTTAATAAACCATTATCTTTTTGATAAAAACTTGAACCCTTATCAGTTGAAAAACCTAATAAATTACAAAAAACACCATCAATATTATTTGAAGTTTGGTAAACAAAATCACTTTTAATATCTCCTATTCCTTCATATATATTTTGAACAGAACTTAACGCAGGCGTTTTATATACAAACTCTTTTGTTTGAACATTAAAATATTGTGCATTGTTAATTTCATATAAACTCGTTACATAATAATTAGGATTAATATAAACTTGTTTCGAGAAATCATAAATCTCTTCTTCTACATTTTGTAAATCTCTTAAATATACTTTTTTAGCTTGCACATCATCACGCAAATAACCAACCAAAACTTTCTGATTGTAATTAGATTCGTTCAAATAACCTAAATATCTACTACTTTCTGCATTAGTGTCACATTTTTTTGCATTTTGAAAACTTGCTAACGAATTAAATTCATGCTTTCTGAACACTTCTTTATATATAACATTATCTATTGTTTTGGATTCGCCCAAATCAATCGTATAATTAACTACTTTTTGTGATAATTGGTCCCCACAACCTTGTCCTATAGCTAAACCAAAATCCATTCTCAATTTCCACGAATTATTTTCTTTTGCCATTGGTAAATAATCTTGAGCAAATAAAATGGGAGAACAAAATAAAATGAGTACAATTTTTTCCATATATTAATTTTTTGAATTACATAAAGTTACATAAAAAATATAATACTTAAACGTAAATTTTATTTTTTATCATCAACACGGAATAACAGATTTTTTTGTTTTCAAAAATATTGTAAATTAGTTAAAATACCTGCTGTGCATTTTAATAATTTTAGCAATTAAACTGTCAGTTCGAATGAAATTCTATTCTCGATAGAATTTTAATTCATTCTTGTACTGAGTTTATCGAAGTGTCATTTCTAGAAAATCACTCGAACTGACGAATTTTAATTCAAAATGAACAACGGGTTAAAACACAAATTGAATGAAATACTTATATACTTTAATCTTATTAATTTCAACTTTTACGTTTGGTTGTAGTTGTGTTCAATCTACAATTGAAGATAATTATAAAACTTCTAATGCTATATTTATAGGAAAAGTTATTTCTATAGATTCTACAAAATATGATTATTCATCAAATCCAGTTTATGCATATACTTTTGAGTTCGTAGAGGATTTTAAACGTGAATTACCTAAAGAAAATTCTAAGAAATATTATACAACAATATATACACCTTTAGGTAATTTATTTGGAGGTTGTGGAAGTACATTTAGATTAAATGAAACATATTTAGTCTATGGTTATAAAACTTCAGTAGGAGTTTCTACTAATATATGTACAAGAACAGACGTGTTAAGTAACGTTTCTAAAGATGAGATTAATAAGCTAAAAAAATTTAAAGAAAAAAATAAAAATTCATTAGATATTCCATTACAATTATATGAAAATGATGATAAAGAAATTTTATCAAAAGAATTTGAATTATATAAGCTTACATCCGAAAAAAAAGAAAAATATTATTTAATTAGTTTAAGTGTTTTAGGTATTTTACTCATTATTAGTTTATTCTTCAATTTCAGAAAAAGAAAATAAGTTTAGATTCTTCGACGAGCTCAGAATGACAGAATACAAATTTTCTTAATCACATTTAATCAAATATTTTTTCGTATTTATTTCAAAATAAATAATCTTTTTATAGATTTATAATTCACTAAGAATTAACACATGAGTCACGGAAAAATTAGAGAAGATCACACTTGCCAAAATTGTAATCATCACGTAGAAGAAAATTATTGTACACATTGCGGACAAGAAAATACTGAAACCAGACAACCTTTTCATTTTTTATTTACTCATTTCTTAGAGGATTTGGTTCATTATGATGGAAGTTTTGGACAAACGATTAAAAAACTTTTCTTGAAACCTGGCGAATTAACCAAAGAATATTTGAGTGGGAAAAGAAACAGCTCTGTTAATCCTGTTAAAATGTATATTTTTGTCAGTTTTATAACATTTTTTGTTATCTCAATTTTTCCATCAAAAAGTCATATAATTAAAGAAAATGTTGAATCTCCAAAAACGACGGTTTCTACTGAAAAAATAGAAAAAGCAGTAAATGCAATAACTGATACTTTACAAAATAAAGGATTTACGACTGCTGAACAAGGCGCAAAAATAAAAACAGAATTTAAAAAAAATAAAGAAATCAATTCTTTGGACGATTTGAATGCAGAAACTATTTCGGATATTGAAAATGGTGTTAAAAAAGAAGCTCCACTCCTTCATCCTCTTATAAGTAAATACAAAGAAATAAAGCAAAATAAAATTTCCAATGAACAATTAAATGATGCTATTACTGAGAAGTCATTACATCTTATTCCGAAAGTTTTGTTTGTTTACATGCCATTTTTTGCATTTTTATTATGGATTTTTTACAACAAAAAGAAATGGTGGTATTTTGATCACGGGATTTTTACACTTCATTATTTTACCGTAATTCTAATCTCTATTCTCACGATATTTCTATTGAATCATCTCTCAGATTTAGTAAATTCTGAGGCTATTTCGACAATAATCTATTTTATTAATTTATTCATTATTTTATATATTGTTGCTTATTTTTTTATTGCATTAAAAAAACTTTACAATCAAGGTTTAATTAAAACATCAATCAAAGGAATTTTATTATTGGGAATCAATACATTTATTTTCTCCGTAATCGTTCTTGGAATTATTATCTATTCGTATTTACATGTTTGATAAAAATAAGCATGATGTGATCCTAAAACGAGTTCAGAATGATTTAACGCTTTGTAAAGCTGAATTCATATCAGCTTCGCATTAAGTTTAGATTCTTCGATAAACTCAGAATGACAGATACTCATTGTCATTCAGAATAAAGCGACAGCGAAGTGAAGAATCTTATTCGAGATACCTCAGAATGACAAGCTTTCAGAATGATAGAAAAATAAATACAAAAAAAAGCCTCGCAAATGCGAGGCTTTCTAACTTCTAATATCTAGATTCTAATTTCTACTTATTACGGTATTCGTTCCAAGTTTTGATTTTTAAATCTTCCATTGTTAATTTTGTAAATGCGTTGATGAAAGCCGAAGCTAAACGTGCATTTGTAACCAACGGAATATTGAAATCTACTGCTGTACGACGAATTTTATAGTCATTATCTAATTCCGCTTTTGTTAAGTTTTTCGGAATATTAATTACCATATCAATTTTCTTGTCATGTAAATAAGACATTACATTTGGCTCTTTTTTATCAGAAGGCCAATATACAAGCGTAGAATACACATCATTTTCTGTAAAGAATTTGTGCGTACCTTCTGTTGCATAAATTTTGTAACCTTTTTCTATTAATTGTTTCGCAGGCTCTAATAAAGCAACTTTAGAAGCAATTGGTCCACCAGAAATTAAAACTGTTCGCGCTGGAATATCATATCCAACAGATAACATCGATTTTAATAAAGCCTCTTCCGCTGTATCTCCAATACAACCAACTTCTCCTGTAGACGACATATCAACCGATAAAACTGGATCTGCACCATCAAGACGAGTAAATGAGAATTGAGATGCTTTAACACCTACATAATCCAAATCGTAAACGATTTCTGAATTTCCTTTTTCTACTTCTAATCCTAATAAAACTTTTGTTGCTTTTTCGATCATATTATTTCCTGCAACTTTCGATACAAATGGGAACGAACGAGATGCACGAATATTAGTTTCGATAACACGTACTGTATTATTTTTTGACAAGAACTGAATGTTCATCGGTCCAGAAATTTCAAAACGTTTTGCAATTTTCGCTGCAACTTTACGCATTTGACGAATTGTTTCGATGTACACTTTTTGTGGTGGATAATACATTGTTGCATCTCCTGAGTGAACTCCTGCAAATTCTACGTGTTCCGAAACTGCATAATCTACAATTTCTCCGTTTTGACAAACCGCATCCAACTCAATTTCTTTTGCACCTTGTACAAATTCTGAAACTACAACTGGATAATCTGGTGAAACTTCTTTTGCTAATTTCAAGAAAGCATCTAACTCATGTGTATTAGAAACTACATTCATCGCAGCTCCAGATAAGACATAAGAAGGACGAATAAGAACTGGGAAATTAACTTCTTCCACAAATTTGTGAATCGCTTCTAAAGAAGAAAGCTCTTTCCAACGTGGTTGATCGATTCCTAATTCATCTAAAATTTCAGAGAATTTGTGACGATTTTCTGCATCATCAATTCTTAAAGGAGAAGTTCCTAAAATATTGATGGCTTGATCGTACAATTTCATTGCTAAATTGTTTGGAATTTGACCTCCAGTCGAAATAATTGTTCCGTGAGGTTGTTCAAATTCTAAAATATCCATTACACGTTCAAAAGATAATTCTTCGAAGTATAAACGGTCAGATTCATCATAATCCGTCGAAACAGTTTCTGGATTATAGTTGATGATAATTGTTTTGTAACCATTTTTAGACGCTGTATGCGCTGCATTTACAGAACACCAGTCGAACTCTACAGACGAACCAATACGGTAAACTCCAGACCCTAAAATACAAACTGCTTTTTCAGTTTCTCGTGTCAAATCATTTTCTGTACCGTGGTATGTTGTGTATAAATAATTTGTTTGCGCAGGAAACTCTGCTGCTAACGTATCAATTTGTTTTACAACAGGTTTTATTCCGAAGTTTTTACGCAATTCACGAACTGTTAATTCGTTTCTATGTACGTTTTGATTTCCTTTTACTAAAACTCCAATTTGTTGATCCGAGAATCCTAATAATTTTGCACGTTTTACTAAATCAGCTTCAACTTGTTCAAATCTTTCTAATACTTCAAATTCTTTTGATACATTAAAAATTCTTTCTAAACGTTGTAAAAACCATAAATCAATCTTCGTTAAATCATGAATTTTTTCGATAGAATATCCCGCTTTGAAAGCTTCTGTGATTGCATATAAACGCTCATCATTTGGCTCAGATAACCAAGTATCTAATGATTCTCCTTCTGGAATAGCAAATTGATTTGCCACAAATCCTCTGTGACCAATGTCTAACATACGAATTCCTTTCTGAATTGCTTCTTCGAAAGAACGTCCGATTGCCATAACCTCACCAACAGATTTCATTGCTGAACCAATATTACGACGAACACCATAGAATTTGTTTAAATCCCAACGAGGCAATTTCACTACACAGTAATCCAACGCAGGCTCAAACATCGCAGATGTTGTTTGCGTTACACTATTTTTCAACTCATCTAAAGAATATCCTAAAGCTAATTTTGCCGCAACAAATGCTAAAGGATAACCTGTCGCTTTTGATGCTAAAGCTGATGAACGAGATAAACGAGCGTTCACCTCAATTACACGATATTCCTCAGAAACTGTATCGAAAGCGTACTGAATGTTACATTCTCCAACTACACCAAGGTGGCGAATTGTACGAATGGCAACTTCACGTAATTTGTGGTATTCTGAATTAGATAAAGTTTGAGAAGGCGCAATTACAATTGACTCTCCAGTGTGAACTCCAATCGGGTCAAAATTTTCCATATTACAAACCGTAATACAGTTGTCGTAAGCATCACGAACTACCTCGTATTCAATTTCTTTCCAGCCTTTTAATGATTCTTCCACTAAAACTTGTGTCGAATAATTGAATGCTTTTTCAACTAATTCTAATAATTCTTCTTCATTATTTGCGAAACCAGAACCTAAACCTCCTAAAGCGTAAGCTGCACGAATAATTAATGGAAAACCGATACGTTTACCAGCTGCCATTGCATCTTCTACAGTTTCTGCTGCTTCAGAACGAGCAGTTAAAACATTGATTTCGTTTAATTTTTCGATAAAAATATCACGGTCTTCCGTCGATTCGATTACAGGAATTTGAGTTCCTAAAACCTCAACGCCATATTTTTCGAAAATATTGTTTTTGTTTAACTCAACTGCACAGTTTAAGGCAGTTTGTCCACCAAAAGCTACCAAAACACCGTCTGGTTTTTCTTTTGCGATAACTTTTTCTACAAAGTAAGGTGTTACAGGTAAGAAGTAAACTTCGTCTGCAATACCTTCTGAAGTTTGAACAGTTGCAATATTTGGATTGATTAAAACTGTTTTAATTCCTTCTTCTTTTAACGCTTTTAACGCTTGCGAACCAGAATAATCAAACTCTCCAGCTTGACCAATTTTTAAAGCTCCTGATCCTAATACTAATACTTTTTTAATATCTTTTTTTAACATCGTGATTCTGATTATGCGTTAGCGCTTTTATATTTTTTTACTTCGTCGATGAATTCATCAAATAAATATTCTGTATCAACTGGTCCTCCCATTGCTTCTGGATGGAATTGAACTGTAAAGATTGGTTTTGATTCGTGACGAATTCCTTCACACGTTCCATCATTTAAGTTCGTAAAGAATGTTTTAAATCCTTCTGGTAAATTAGAATCATCAACAGCAAAACCATGGTTTTGAGATGTAATGAAACATCTTTTTGTTCCAACTAATTGTACAGGTTGATTGTGCGAACGGTGTCCATATTTTAATTTGAAAGTAGATGCACCAGCCGCTAAACTTACTAACTGATTTCCTAAACAAATTCCGAAAATTGGTTTATCTTCTTTCAATGATTTTTTTAAATTATCAATAGTTGCAACACACAATGCTGGATCTCCAGGTCCGTTAGAAATAAATAATCCATCATATTCTAATGTTGAATAATCATAATCCCAAGGAACTCTAATTACCTCAACATCACGTTTTACAAAACAACGGATGATGTTATTCTTGACTCCACAATCAATCAAAACAATTTTGATAGCAGCACCTTCATTGTAACGTTTTATTTCTTTTATAGAAACTTGGTCAACCAAATTGTCTAAATCAGGATTGTAAAATTCTACATCTGTATCCGCTACAATTTTTCCTAAAGTAGAACCTTGGTCACGTAATTTTTTGGTAATCATACGTGTATCAACTCCATAAATTCCTGGAATATTATGCGCTTTTAACCAATCTCCTAATTTCTGAATAGCATTCCAATGTGAATAATCATCAGAATAATATGAAACGACTAATCCTGTTACTTGAATTTTGTTAGATTCTACCCAAGCTTCAATTTCATTAATCATTGCTTTGTCATCAGGAACACCGTAGTTTCCGATCATTGGAGCTGTCATTACCATAATCTGCCCTTTGTAAGAAGGGTCAGTCAAACTCTCATTATATCCAACCAAAGCTGTGTTGAATACTACTTCGCCCGCAGCAGAAGTAAATGCACCGAAAGATTTTCCTTCGATTTCTAATCCGTCTTGGAATACTAATTTTACTGTCTTATCCATTGATGATCATGTTAATTTCAGTTTCTAAAGCTGATATAAATTTGTCTACGTATTGTTTTGTAATTGTAAGTGGTGGTAATAAACGAATAACGTTTGTCCCAGCGTATCCTACAAAAATATTGTGTTTTGTTAATAAGTTATTTTTTAACTCTCCGATAGGAAAATCAAATTCGATTCCGATCATAGATCCACGTCCACGAACTTCTTTTATCATCGGGAATTTGTTAAGTTGAATACCAATATATTCTCCGATTTCTTTTGCGTTTTCGATTAAATTTTCTTTCTCGATAACATCTAAAACCGCAACCGCAGCTGCACAAGCTAAATGATTTCCTCCGAAAGTTGTTCCTAATAAGCCGTAAGAAGCTTCAAATTCTGGAGAGATTAAAACTCCACCAATTGGAAAACCATTTCCCATTCCTTTTGCCATCGTAATCAAATCTGCTTTGATGTCTGAATGTTGGTGCGCAAAGAATTTACCAGAGCGTCCGTAACCACATTGAATTTCGTCTGCGATTAAAACCACTCCATTTTCTGTACAAACTTTTCTTAATTCTTGTACAAATTCGTCAGAAGGTAAAACGATTCCTCCAACTCCTTGTATTGGCTCGTAAATTACCGCTGCAACATCTCCTCCAGCAATTACTTCTTTTACTTGATTAATATCAAATTCTACGAAAGATACTTTGTGATGAGCATTGAAAGGCGCAACAATTTTTGGATTATCTGTAAGCGCTACTGTTCCAGAAGTACGTCCATGAAATGCATCTTTGAAAGCAATTACACGATCTTTTCCTGTATGAAAAGAGGCTAATTTTACTGCATTTTCATTTGCTTCTGCACCAGAATTTATCAAGAATAACGTGTAATCTTCATAACCTGATAAACGTCCTAATTTTTCTGCTAATTCTTGTTGAATTGGTATATGAACTGAGTTTGAGTAAAAACCAATATTGTTTACTTGTTCAGTTAATTTTTCTACATAATGTGGATGCGAGTGACCAATAGAAATCACTGCGTGACCTCCGTAAAGATCTAAATATTCTTTTCCGTTTTCGTCCCA
The DNA here is from genome assembly GCF_036647415.1 of Algoriella sp. NCBI lineage: Bacteria > Pseudomonadati > Bacteroidota > Flavobacteriia > Flavobacteriales > Weeksellaceae > Algoriella > Algoriella sp. The sequence continues at coordinate 31,761 of NZ_JAVXKG010000018.1, read as the reverse complement.
AAGAATACAATCTTTAGCCTTAACCGGAGTTACATTCATTAATGGATATACGTCGAATAGTTTCATTTTTTCTATGTTTTAAGCGCTTTAAAAAGCAACCGTTTTAAGATTAAGTCCTAAATTTTCTTCCCAACCGAACATCAAGTTCATGTTTTCTACCGCTTGTCCTGAAGCGCCTTTTGTCAAATTATCTATCACAGAAGTGATTAATAAAACATCATCTTGTTTCTGAATATGTACAAAACATTTGTTAGTATTTACAACTTGTTTCAGTGCAATTGGTTCGTCTGTAACAAATGTAAAAGGCTCATTTTTATAATATTCGTTGTATAAATTTTTCGCTTGTTCTTCTGTTAAATCAGATTTTAAATAAACTCCTGCCAAAATTCCTCTCGAAAAATCTCCACGCATTGGTAAAAAGTAAACTTTACTATTAAAATCTTTTTCTAAAAGATTTAATGTTTGATAAATTTCACCTTCGTGTTGATGTGTAAATTCTTTGTAAAACGAAACATTGTTATTTCGCCAACTAAAGTGTGTAGAAGATGATAAGCTTTGTCCAGCTCCCGTAGAACCCGTTACAGCATTGATGTGTATATCTTCCTTTATTTCGTTATTTGCGGCTAATGGCAAAACAGCTAATTGAATTGCTGTTGCAAAACAACCAGGATTTGCAATATTCTGAGCTGTTTTTATTGCTTCGCGATTATATTCTGGCAAACCGTAAACAAACGTTCTATCTCCTAAGATGTGGTTCGCATCTAATCGGAAATCGTTACTCAAATCAATAATTTTTGTATTTGCTGAATATGTGTTGTTTTGTAAAAATTCTGCAGATTTTCCGTGACCAAGACATAAAAAAACGACATCAGCATTTTCGTCTATTTTATCCGAAAATACGATGTCAGTTTCTCCAAACAAATCGTCGTGTACTTTGGTTATTGGATTGCCCGCATTGGACGTACTGTACACTGACGAAATATTAACCATCGGATGATGAATCAATATTCTTAGCAGTTCACCCGCCGTGTAGCCTGCACCTCCTACAATACTTACATTAATTTTGTTTGTCATTTGTTATTTTTTGTGCGTGTTTTAAGGTATAATACCTTTTTACTTTATTTCTAAAATAAAGTGGACCCGTTAGAATCCACTTTAAGAATCAATTAGTTGAAACTATGAACTATCTTTAATTGATTACCGAATATTTTGATGAAACCTCTTGCATCTCTACTGTCCCATGCTTCATTTTCTTCTCCATAAGTAGCAACTTTAGATTGCATCATATCGTAAGGAGATTCAATTCCTATCATTGAGAAATAATATGGATTTAATTGAACTTTCACCTTACCTGTAACGTGATTTTGAGAAGATTCTAAAAATGCTTCAATATCACGCATTACCGGATCCATGTATTGTGCTTCGTGTAGCAATGTTCCGTACCAATTCGCTAAAGAATCTTTGTGTAACAATTGCCAACGTGTAAGTGTATGTTTTTCTAATAAATGGTGAGCTTTTATCAATAAATAAGCTGCAGGCGCTTCAAAACCTACACGTCCTTTTATTCCTAAAATTGTATCTCCGACATGTATATCACGTCCGATAGCGTATTCACCACCTATTTCGTTTAATTTTTGAATTAAAGCTACTGGAGATAATTTTTCTCCATCTAAACCAACTGGAATACCTTTTTCAAATTCTATCTCGATAACAGAAGGTTCTGTTCTTGATAATGGTGTTGGATAAGCTTCTTCTGGTAATGCTAAATCTGATGTTAATGTTTCTACACCACCAACTGATGTTCCCCAAATACCTCTGTTGATAGAGTATTTCGCTTTTTCCCAACTATAATTTACACCATTCGCTTGTAAATATTCTACTTCTTGTTGACGAGATAATTTTTCGTCGCGAATTGGTGTGATAATTTTAGAGTTTGGAGAGATTACTGCAAAAGCAACATCAAAACGAATTTGGTCGTTTCCTGCTCCTGTAGATCCATGTACAATGTATTCTGCGTCTACATCTTTTGCGTACTGAGCAATCGCAATTGATTGAAACATACGTTCTGCACTTACAGATAAAGGATATGTATTGTTTTTAAGTACATTTCCGTAGATTAAGTAGCGTACACAATCGTTGTAATATTTTTCAGTAATATCAATTGTTACGTGTTTAGAAGATCCTAACTCGTATGCGCGAGCTTCGATATCTTTTAACTCTTCGTCTGAAAATCCACCAGTATTTACAATTACTGTGTGCACTTCCATACCTTGATCTTTTGTTAAGTTAACCAAACAGTACGATGTGTCTAAACCTCCACTGTAAGCTAAAACTGCTTTGTTGCTCATTGTTTGTTTATTTGTTTATATTGGGAATAATTCTTCTTAACTCATTAATAACCTCTTCTCGGCTACTCTCTTCTTTCATAATAATTAACACCGTATCATCTCCAGCAATTGTACCTAAAATAGTTGTGAAATAAGTATTATCTATTTCAAACGCTATTCTGTTTGCATAACCAGGTTTTGTTTTTATAACTCCCATATTCTGAGAAAAAACTAAACTCATATTTTCGTTATGTGTTACAGTTGTTGTTGGTACTGTATTTTCTGTAAAGCGATAAATGTATTGTCCCGAACTATTAGGTACTTTTGAAACTTTCAATTCGCGTAAATCTCGTGATAAAGTAGCTTGAGTAATTGTTATTTCTAAATCAATTAACTTCTTTAATAACTCGTCTTGACTACTAATTTCTTGATTTATTATTAAATCTTTAATGACCTGAAATCTGTATTTTTTATTACTCATTTTGAATATTTATTCGTAAATTTATGCAAATATACTCATTTTAGGCAAAAAAAAACCTCTGTTCGTATATTTATTCATTTTCTTTTTTATCGCTGTTTTGTTTCGCTTGTTGTGCAAACTCATCATCAAGGTTATCGTACACCAAACCTGTACAAATACATCTTTCGCGGTCGTTATCCATCAAAATATGATAATTTTTACAACTTTTACATCCATTCCAAAACTCATCTGATTGTGTTAATTCAGAAAAAGTAACAGGTTTATAACCCAATTTGGTATTCATGCGCATTACAGCTAAACTAGTTGTAATACTAAAAATTTTTGATTTTGGAAATTTAGTTCGAGACAGTTGAAAAACTGATTTTTTTATTTCTTTTCCTATTCCAGAGCTCCTTAAATCTAAGCGAACTATAAGTCCAGAGTTTACTACGAATTTTTCTTCTTCGTAAGTTTCTATATAGCTAAAACCTGCTAATTGATCTTCATCATCAAAAGCAATCACTGCATTTCCGTTACGCATTTTACGCTCCAAATAAACAGGATTTCGTTTAGCAATACCCGTTTTTCTCATACGAGCTGATTCTTCGTACCATTCGCACAGTAATTCTGTGTACTTGGCATCATCTGCATTTGCTATTCTAACATACATAATTTAGGGGAAAGTCGATTAATAAAGGGGAACCAATAAAAGATGGAGATTCTCCATCACACTTTAAAAGATTATGAGAAAGGATTATTCTGCTTCCTATTCGAAAGTTACTCTCATAATTGAGAAGAACAATTTCAGTAATTTCTTCCATTAATCAACAAGATATTCAGTTATTATACTGAGATGCAAAGTTAAATACTTTATTTTTGTCAAACCAAAAAAAACAAACAAAATTTACATATTTATTAACATGTTGAAAATTATTAAAATAGGAGGTGGAATTATTGATAACGAACAAGAATTAGAACAATTCTTACAAACGTTTTCAACAATTGATGGTCCAAAAGTCTTAATTCATGGCGGAGGAAAGGGCGCATCAAAAATGTTAAATCAATTAGGTATCGAACCTAAAATGATAGAAGGAAGACGTATTACCGATCAATCAACTTTAGATGTTGTAACTGGATTATACGCAGGAAACATCAATAAAACAATTGTTGCCAAATTACAAAAATTAGGCTGTAATGCATTGGGATTATCGGGTGCAGACGCTAATGCAATAAAGGGATCTAAACGACCTGTAAAAACTATAGATTATGGTTTTGTAGGTGATTTAACAGATGAAAGCGTAAATCATGATTTTTTTCAATTGTTAATTGATAATACAATAACTCCTGTTGTTTGTGCCATTACACATGACGGAAATGGACAATTATTAAACACAAATGCAGATACAATTGCTTCTACAATTGCTGTTGCGATGTCTCAAAAAAATGAAGTTGAGTTAAATTTTGTTTTTGATAAAATTGGTGTACTTCGCGACGTAAATGATGATGCTACATTAATTCCAAAAATTAACGAAACTTTATATTTGCAATTGAAAGAAGAAGGTGTAATTTTCGAGGGAATGATTCCTAAGTTAGATAATTCATTCAAAGTAATCAATGCAGGTGTAAAAAACGTTTGTTTAGTGCATGCACGTAACATTAACTCAGATATCAAAACAATTTTATGTTAGAATTAGCTGTTCTTAAAAAGAAAGCTGTCGATTTATTGTGTCAATTAATCGAAACACAATCTTTTTCGAGTGAAGAAGATAAAACGGCCGATATTATTTTTAATTTCTTAACAGAACATGGTGCAACAGCGCATCGTCAAAATAATAATGTATGGAGTATTCATCCAAATTTTGATGAAAATAAAAAAACAATTCTGTTAAACTCTCATCACGACACAGTGAAATTCGGTTCTTCTTGGACGTATGATCCACTTAAAGCAACCATCGAAGGTGATAAACTAATTGGATTAGGAAGTAACGATGCTGGTGCGTCTGCGGTAAGTTTATTGGCTACGTATATTAATTTTCTGAAAGAAGATATACCTTATAATCTAATTGTTGCTATTACAGCCGAAGAAGAAAGTTCAGGCGAATTGAATGTTGCAAGTATTTTACCTAATCTTCCTAAAATTGATTTAGGAATTGTAGGTGAACCAACACAAATGGACATGGCAATTGCAGAACGTGGTTTGGTTGTAATGGACGTTACCGTAAAAGGAAAAACGGGACATGCTGCACGCAACGAAGGTGTAAATGCTATATATGAAGCCATTGATGCTATGAATTGGTTTAAGACTTACAATTTTGAACGTGTGTCGGATATGCTTGGTCCTGTAAAAATGACTGTTACACAAATAAATGCTGGTCATCAGCACAATGTTGTACCAGACGAATGTCATTTGGTTGTAGATTGTCGCGTTAACGAATTATATTCTAATCAAGAAGTCGTAGATACGATTATAAATTATTTACCAAAGGCAGAGGTTAAAGCGAGATCATTACGATTAAACTCATCTCGTATTTCAGAAAATCATCCAATAGTACAAAAAGGAATCGAATTAGGATGTATGACCTATGGTTCTCCTACAATGTCAGATCAAGCGATGATGAACTTCGAAACAGTAAAAATGGGACCTGGAGATTCTGCACGTTCTCATACTCCAGACGAATATATTTATTTATCAGAAATAGAACACGGAATAGAACGTTATGTAAATCTTTTGAAAGGTTTCAGTTTCTAAAAAATTAGATGATAAGAAAAGAGGCTAAATAATTTTAGCCTCTTTTCTATATAATGAATAATTAATATTACTCAATTTGCATTTTAACAGGGATGTTAAAGTTTAACTTCGCTGGGCGTCCGTCATCAGACTTCGCTGGCACGATAGTTTTCCCTCTTTTTTGTTGTCTTTGCGTAATACGCTCTAAAGCTTTTCTTGCTTCAGGACCTAATTTCGCATCACCCATAGGTGAAATTCCTACAATTCTACCTTCCGTATCAATTTGGAAAGTAAGTTTTGCAGCAACAATACCTGATAATCCTTCTCCTGCAGCGTCATTTGCAAAATCTTGTAATTCATCTTGCAAATCAGCAGATAACTTTTTAGATAAACAGTCTGTAGCAGCTTGTTTACCTTTAGCAGCATCTTTCTCACAACCTGGGTATACTGCCATAATAGCAGCTGTACGTGCTGTTACAGTTTCTGGAGCAGACGGTGCTGTTCCTTTCCCTGGATTTGGATTACTAGGAGCTTCTTTAGGAGCTTCTTTATTCGTATTAACTTCATTAGCTCCACCAGTTTGACCTGTAGCTTTTGGTCCTTCTCTATCAACTAATCCTAAATCTTTATTTTCCATCTCCTTAATATCAGGAATTGTCTCTTCTTTTTTAGGTTGAGCTTTTGGTTCTGGAATAACTACTTTCACTTGCGCTGTTTCCTCTTGATAACGATTCTCTTGAGGTTCTGGCTCTGGCTCTGGTTCAACTACCTCTTCCTCTTTAGGAGGTTCTGGCATGTTTAAATCTTCAAGTTGAACATCAACAACTACATCTTCGTTCTTCTTACCTCCAAACATATCTGTTGCAGAAGCTATAAGACCAAAAGCTATAATTGCAATAACTATAAATCCACGGATAAAAGCTTTCAAAAGTGTACTTTTCTCAGTCATTCTCATGTCATAAGCACCGTACGCTTTATTTCTACCTTCAAATACTATCTCGTCTAAGGATTTTAGTTGTTTGTTATTATCTGACATTTTAATTCTTTTAAATTTAACAAATAAACTATTTACCTACTTTTTCGTCGTACACTTTTTGTTCAAAAGGTGCAACTGGCACGATACCGTATTTTGTAGATTTTGTAATTTCCATTTCATCTAAGATTGTTACAACATTATCATACGTGGCATCATCCATTGGTTTGATAATTACTGTAAACTTATCTTTATCTAATGCTCTTTTTTGTGCTGTTGTAATAACATTACGAACCGCAGCATAATCAGTTGCATTTAAAGTCCCTGCATTTAATCCTGCCTCATCTTGTTGATGCCAAAATAACTTATTATCCTTTGAAATTAAAATTGACAAAGAGTTTTGTAATTTAATTTCTGGAATATCAGTTGGCTGTGGCTGATCAATTTTTGGAGGCATATTCAAGTTCATCACGTTTGGTTTGATCGATGTCGCTGCAAACATAAAGAATGTAATTAATAAGAAACCTAAATCTACTAACGGAGCCATATCGACCGCAGTCGAATTCTTTTTGGAACGGACTTTTTTTCCGTTGCCGCTATCTTGAGTTTGTATTTGCGCCATTGGGTTAAATTTCTTATAATTATTCTTGAGATGTAATTAACTGGAACTTGTTCATATTCTTCATTTGCAATTGTTGAATCAAATTTTTGAATTGTTTATATTCAGATTTTTGATCACCTCTAATTGCTAAGAAAACATCTGGGTTCACTTCTTTAGCTTCAAATACCCAATCAATTAATTCTTGATTTTTGTTTGGTATTGTATCTAATGGAATACCTGGATGATATGATTGTTGTTTATCAGATGACTGATTTAAATAATTTCTCATTTCATTCATTGGTACACCAAATTCCACTATGCTTTTGAAAGTTTTCTTTTCAGCATCTGTAAATTTCACACCGTACTTATCACCCATTCTTTCTAATGTTGCGATACGATCTTTTTCTTCTAATCCGAATAAGAACTTACCTTTATCATCAATTTTAATAACCATCATGTTTTCTGCTGCCATTTTCTGGTTAGAAACAGATGTAGGTGTTACTACTGGTACTACCTCAGGTTCTCTGAAGTTAGATGTTAAAATAAAGAAAGTTAACAAAAGCCAAGCCATGTCAGACATAGCTGTTAAGTCCATCGAAGGACCTCTTCTTTTTGGTTTTACTCTTGCCATTTTCTCTGTATTATATTAATATTCTATTTTTATTATTGTTTGGATAATTTCCTTATACTTTTATTCTAAGGATTTTATACAAGGAATATTAATTATGAGCAGAGAAAGATTGTTGAATACTCATTCCTACTTCGTCAATTTTGAAAGTTAAATCATCAATTTTTGAAGTTAAGAAAGCATACATAATGATAGCGAATGCAGATGCACCAATACCCATACCTGTATTAATTAAGGCTTCAGCAATACCTACTGATAATTGTGCAGCATCTGGAGATCCTCCACCTTCACCTAATGCGAAGAATGCTTTAATCATCCCGATTACAGTTCCCATTAAGGCAATTAATGTACCTACTGAGGCAATCGTAGAAATGATTGTCATATTTTTCTCTAATGTAGGCATTTCTAAAGTCGTTGCTTCTTCTAAAGTTTTACCTAATTGAGCTAATTTTTGTTCTTTGTTTAAAGTTGTATCGTTTTCTAACGCTTTGAAAGTTGTTAAACCTTCTTTTACTACGTTACCGATTGCTCCTTTTTGTTTGTCACATAATTCGATTGCTTTGTTAATTTCGTTTTTGTTTAATAAAGCACGAATGTCGTTTACAAATTTCTCTGCAGAACCTGTTCCTTTTGCTTTGTTTAAAGCGATAACACGGTCAATTGAGAAAACAATTACCATAAAGAAGAAAGACATTAAGAATGGAATAATTACCCCACCTTTATAAATAATCCCTAGTGGATTTAAAGGATTTCCTTTTGCTGTGTCTCCACCTTCAAAATTAGATTCCATTCCAAAAACACCATAGAAAATTGCTATTGCGATAGCAATTAAAATGATCATAGTAATCACCGGGTTAATTCCTCCCTTTTTAGTCGTAGCTGGTACTGTTACATTCTTTTCCATTTACTAATTCTTTTAAATATTATGATTTTTATTAATGTGGGTGTAAATTAAGTGAAAATTTTTTAATTCTTCTAAATTTTTTGCGTTGTTATGACGTTAAATTTATAATTTGCTTAAAATCAATAATAATTTTTATCGATTTGATAATTAAAAATCAATCGAAGCAATAAACTTAATATTAAACATCTTGTAGATTTATCAAAATTAGCCTTTTCACAAAAGTTAACCTATTGCAAATTTATTCAATAATTATACATATTTATATTTTTTTTTAAGTTTTAAATTATTATTTTGACTTTTGCACATCTATTTAATCTAAAGTATATGAAAGTTTGTATCGCCGAAAAGCCTAGTGTAGCCAAAGATATCGCCAAAGTTATTGGTGCTAATCAGCGCAATGATGGTTATTATGAAGGAAATGGATATCAGGTTACGTGGACTTTTGGACATTTATGTACACTAAAGGAACCGCAAGATTATACACCCGAATGGAAAAGCTGGGATTTAAATTATCTTCCAATGATTCCAAAAAGCTTCGGAATAAAAGTAATTCACGATAAAGGCGTTGCTAAACAATTTAAAATCATTCAAAAACTTGTAACTGATAGTCAAGTTGAAGAGATTATTAACTGTGGCGATGCTGGACAAGAAGGAGAATTAATACAACGTTGGGTTTTATTGAAAGCAAAAGCAACAGCTCCAATGAAACGTCTTTGGATTTCATCTTTAACAGAAGAAGCTATAAAAGAAGGTTTTCAAAATCTGAAAGATGGTGATAAATATTTCAATCTTTTTTCGGCAGGACAAGCCCGTGCCATAGGCGATTGGCTTTTGGGAATGAATGCAACACGTTTGTTTACCAAAAAATTTGCTCCTCCAAAAACAGTTCTTTCAATTGGTCGTGTACAAACACCTACTTTAGCCATGATTGTACAACGTCAAAAAGAAATAAATGCATTTGTGGTTGATGAATATTGGGAATTGAAAACAGTTTTTAAAGAAGTTGAATTTAATGCCACAATTGCGCGTCTAAAATCTGAAGATAAAGCTAAACAAGGCTTGGATTTTATCAAAGATCGTGAGTTTGAAATTATTGATTTTGAAGTAAAAGAAGGAAAAGAAAAGAATCCAAGATTATTCGATTTGACCGCTTTACAAGTAGAAGGAAACAAAAAATTTGGTTTTTCTGCAGAGAATACATTAAAATTTGTACAAAGTCTTTACGAGAAAAAATTTGTAACCTATCCACGTGTTGATACAACTTATTTATCCGAAGATATTTATCCAAAAGTTCCTGGAATACTGAATAAATTATCGGCTTATCAAAATTTGATTGCTCCATTGATGGTACAACCAATTCCGATGTCGAAAACAGTTTTTGATAATACAAAAGTAACAGATCACCACGCAATTATTCCGACAGAAATCTTTCCACAAGGTTTATCTAACGAAGAAAAGCGTATTTATGATTTGATTGCCCGCCGTTTTATTGCCGTTTTTTATCCAGAATGTAAAGTTGCCAATACAACTGTAGAAGGAAAAGTAGAAAATACTGGTAAAGATGGAACTATTTCTGCCATTAATTTTAAAGCGACTGGTAAACAAATTCTCGAAATGGGTTGGCGCGATGTCTATGCAAAAGATAAAAAAGAAGACGATAAAGACGAAGAAAAAATAATGCCAATTTTTGAGATTGGAGAAAAAGGTCCTCACAAACCGTTTATACATAAAGGAAAAACAACTCCGCCAAAAAATTATACAGAAGCGACTTTACTTCGTGGAATGGAAACTGCTGGACGACAAGTTGATGATGATGAAATGCGCGAATTGATGAAAGAAAATGGAATTGGACGTCCATCTACACGAGCAAATATCATCGAAACTTTGTTTCGTAGAAAATATATAGAAAAACGAAAACGTAATATTGTGGCGACACAAACTGGTATTGATTTGATTGATACGATACAAGACGAATTATTAAAATCTCCTGAATTGACGGGAGTTTGGGAACGAAAACTTCGTTTGATAGAAAAAGGTGAATATGAGTTAGAACAATTCAAACAAGAATTGATAGAAATGGTTTCTAAATTAACATTTGATGTTAAAAATAGTTATTTCAGACCGATTTCTTCTCATCAAGCAGTTGTTGAAACTCCCGAAAAACCAAAACGAGAGCGTAAACCAAAAGAGGAAATAAATTTGGAAGATGCAACTTGTCCCAAATGTAAATCACACAAATTAGTGAAAGGAAAAGCGGCGTATGGTTGTTCTAATTTTAAGGAATGTGGTTTTAAAATTCCGTTTGATTTTATGAGTAAAAAACTAACTGATAAACAAATATTGGATTTAGTAACCAAACAAAAAACGGGTAAAATGACAGGACTAATTAATCCTACAACTGGAGAAAAAGTTGCTGGAAAAATTATTCTTGATATGAATTTTAATTTGGAGTTTGAGCAAATTTAGAGAAACTGTCTTTGTGATCTTTTTTCAAGGTTAAAATTTATAAATTCTTCGACAAGCTCAGAATGACAAATATTTAGAATGTGTTTCTCAGCTTATCGAAGATTTTTTTTTCTATTATTATTCATATTTCTCTAAAGTTTCTTTCAAAATAGATTTTACTTTATCTTTTAATTTCTTTGGTTCTATAATGGTTACAGTTCTGCTCATAGCCAATATTTCACTTATAAAATCATCCGTCAAAAATAATTCAAGACCAATTAAAACTTCATTATTCTTCGTTTCTATTACTTCTTGAGATTCGTGCAAAGGCAAAGATTGTAAATATTCGGCTTGCTTTTTTGTGACACTCAATACAATTTTTTCAGGTTTTTCATCTGTTGGAACAATAATTCCGAATGCAAATTTGTATTTATCATCATAATTAAATTCAATATTATCATCAATTTTATCTGACAAGATTTTCACTTTATTCATTCGTTCCAAACCAAAATTCTTCACAGTTCCTTTATCATCCGCAATTAAATACCAACGATTATTGTGTTCTCTGATTGCGATTGGCGAAACTTTACGCAGAGTTTCTTTTTCTTCACCAAATTTCTGATAATGAAATTCTATTTTCTTTTTTCGTTGAATTGCTTGTACAATATCAGGTAAAAATTCGGCACGTTTTGGTTTTCTTTTTTCTAAATAAACAATAGATTCGAGCGAATTTGTCAATTTCAACGCAGAAAAACTATTGATTTCTTCTAAAGTTTTCAGAAATAAATCTGAGCTATAATCATCTTGAATAATATAATATCCTTTTTGGCTACGGCTATACATAATATCAATTCCAAGAACATTACGAATCTCTTTTATATCACGTTGTAGCGTTCGTTTCGAAAAATTAAATTCTAATGTATCGTCATTAATTTGCAACATCTCAAATTCGCGTTCCAAAAAACGCTCAAGGTTCTCAAAAGAACAATATTTTTGTTGCGATAATTTACGAACAATATTGAAGTAACGCGCAATATATCCCTGTTTTGACATTGGTTTGTAAGTATTTGAACAAACTTAAGTCTTCTTATTTTAAAAACAAAAAAAAGTAACATTTCTATCTAAAATGTTACTTTTTTCCATTAATAAAAAATCATATATTCGAAAAGACGATTTCTTTTATTTCGATTTTTTCACTTTCTGTTGTACATCTTTCACTACTTTTTTCACATCTTGCTTCACTTCTGTTGCAACTTCTGCTACTGCTACAGGTTGCTCTATAACTGGTGCTTCTACTGCGATTGGTGTTTCTACAAAATCTGCTGTTTCAATGAAATTAGAAATTTTATTAATAATTTCTGCATTAGATGTTGGCTCATTCTTCACTTTTACACTTAAAAAAATTGAAGGAGCTGCATTATCTTGAATATAATTTGATTCATTCTGATAAACTCCGTCATTCTTTACAACTGTTGAATTTAAGTTTTCTGTTAATTCTTTTGCTACTTTAATCGTTTCATCAAAAGCAACATTTTGTTTAAATACTACTGCTGCTACTTTATTTGTATTATCGTCAGTCTTATCAAAATTTAATGTCATGATTAACTCAGGTTTTAAACTATCGATAATTGCTCTTTTTTCTTCATCTTTTAACCCTTTCGTTAAATCTTTCCATAAAAGAACTTGTACATTCTCTTTGTTTAATGATTCTAATTTTGTTTTAAATTCTGTAGCAATGTTAGAACCAGACTGCGCTGCAATATTATCTACAATATCTAAAATCACCACTTTTGGTGCATCTTCTACAACTGAATATGTTGTTGAAACTGGAACCTCACTTTTTGTTGTAAAAGAGAAAGAAACTAACCCTATTGCTACAACTCCTAATATCTGCGTCAATTTTTTCATAATAAATGTGTTTTGTTTTTAAAAATGATACTTTTTAATAGTTAGTACAATTTACAGTTTGCAGACATTGTTCCGAAAAATCTTAATAAATGGTAATAAATGTTATAATTTTCTTAAAGAAAATATTTTTATTATTAATGAAACCTTATGCAGAGCGACTTTTAGTTTATAAAATAAAAAAACTCAATCCTAAGATTGAGTTTTGAAATTATTTACATGCAGCAATTATTTGCACAAAATCATCATATTTTAAGGAAGCTCCTCCAACAAGACCACCGTCAATATCGGGTTGAGCAAAAATTTCGTTTGCATTTTGCGCACTTACACTACCACCATATAAAATGCTTGTTTTGTTAGCTACTTCTACTCCAAACTCTTCTTTCAATACTTTTCTAATAAAAGCATGTATTTCTTGCGCTTGTTCTGGTGAAGCTGTTTTTCCTGTTCCGATTGCCCAAACAGGTTCGTAAGCAATAATTAATCGAGATAAATTTTCAGGACTTTGAACAACTAAAGCATTCATTAATTGAGTCTTCACTACATTAAAATGCTCTTCTGCTTCGCGTTCTTCTAATTTCTCTCCAACACATAAGATTGGATTTATTTGATGTTTGAATGCTTGTTTTAATTTTTCTGCAACTATTACATCTGTTTCTCCTTGATATTCTCTACGTTCAGAATGTCCAATAATTGCGAAATCTAAGCCAATACTATCTAATTGTTCTGCAGAAATATCTCCTGTATAGGCACCTTTTTCGTGTGCAGAAATATCTTGTGATGCAATTTTTACGTATTGCTCATCAACTCCTTCTAACAAGGTTTGTAAATAAAGTGAAGACGGCGCAATAATAACTTGCGCAATTGGATGATTATCCGCAACCCACGCATTAATATTAGTTGCTAATTTTATAGCATCTTCAAAGTTTAAGTTCATTTTCCAGTTTCCTGCAACGATTTTATCTCGCATAAAAGTGTATTTTGTTTTGATTTGGTTTTAACTATACTGCAAGATAATTAAATCTTACGAATTTAAAAGCTGATTTATTTTATACGAACACGAGGATCTAAAACACCATATAATATGTCTACAATAATATTAATCACAATAAACATCACAGCAATTACTAAAACTGCGCCCATTACAATTGGTAAATCTAATGTATTTAAGGCATTTACGATTTCTTTTCCCAATCCATTCCAACCAAATACAAATTCCACAAAAACAGAACCTGCTAACATAGATGCAAACCATCCAGAAATTGCTGTAACAACAGGATTCAACGCATTACGAAGTGCATGCTTTGTAATAACTGTTTTTCGTGATAAACCTTTTGCAAATGCTGTTCGTATATAATCTTGATTCAAAACTTCTAACAAAGAATTGCGTGTCAATTGTGTAAAAACCGCTAACGGACGAGACCCTAATGTAATTGCAGGAAGAATTAAATTCTTCAATACAAGATGTTTTCCTTCGCCTAAATCATCCACTTCATATAAACTTCCAATCATATTAAGTCCTGTAATATCATGCATCAAAAATGCAAAAATATAGGCAATAATAATTGCTGCAAAAAAAGAAGGAATACTCATTCCGAAACTTGTCACAATCAATAGTAAACGATCTACCCAAGTATCTTTCATCAATGCAGAAATAATTCCTAACAATACACCAAAAATAGTTGCAATAATAATAGAAGCTACCGCCAAAACAATTGTATTTGGTAAGGTTTCACCAATAATTGTTGAAACGTTTTTTCCTTGTTTCTGAAAAGATTCGCGCAAATAAGGTGTTTTTAAAACCATTTCATTTGTCCCGAAATCTATCAATTTTGTGTAATTGTATTTCTCCGAACTTAATGACGTATATGTTGTATTTACATCATTATTGTGAAACGAAATCGGCGATAAATCATTTATATAAAAAGCATATTGTTTCCATAAAGGTTGATCTAAACCTAATTTTTTTCTAATCTGAGTCAATTGTTCTGGATCTTCTTTCTGATCGAGCATCATTCGTGCAGGATCACCTGGAAGTACAGAAAACAGTAGAAAAACTACAGTTATAACACCAAAAAGCGTTAAAAATCCGTAGAAAATTTTATTTAAAATATAATTAATCACTTCTTAAAATAATTCTTCTAATTGATTTATTGTTGGAAAATCATTGTAATGAAATTTTGCTTTCACTGTTCCTTTTTCCAAAATCATGACACCAGGATTTGAACGAATAATTGTTTTCATCGTTGTTTGATCCATAAAACAATTCTCCAATTCTAAACCTTTGATTGGATTATTAGAAATTGTCGTTACTACAAAACCTTTCTGTTTGGCCTCTTTTCCAAGACTATTCAATTTAGCAATTTGACTTTTATCCACTTTTTCAACAAATGGAACAACAAAAATTAATGTTTTTGACGCATTCAAAATTTCTGAAGTTTTATCTACTCCATTGCAATCAAAACTAAAATCATGAATTGGTGGTTCATATCCTTTTTTCTCTACAATTGTACGCGTTTTGTCTTCTTCAATTTGCCAAGGAGTTCCCTGTTTGTACCACTTATCATCTGCAATATATTGCGCATCGTCAATCTCTACAACTTGTCCATCAACCTTATTTTTCATAGTATAAATGGTTTTATAAGTGGTTGGTTTTAGACCTAATTCTTCTGGAGTTTTCATTCCTTCAATCAAGTTTTTTCCGACTGCATAAGCTCTAAAATCAATAATAGGATTGTGAGAAATTCCTAAATATGCAATGATTGCTGAAACGATTAATACCAATGTATTTATACCATAATTTACTTTTGCTGAAAACAATGGTTGTATATATTTTTGACCAACAACTAAAATGATAATCAAAACTAATAAAACAACATCTTTGTAAAATGATGTCCAAGGTTCTAATTTTAACGCATCGCCAAAACATCCGCAATCTGTCACTTTATTGAAATAGGCTGAATAAAATGTAAGAAATGTAAAAAATACAATTGTTAATAAAAGTGCAATTGTGGTAAATTTTCTCCAAACACCAAGTAATAACAATACACCCAAAACAATTTCGAAAAGTGAGAAAAATGTTGCTAATGGTAAACTTAAACCCTCTAAAAATGGAATATTAAGAACGGTTGGCGAAAAATATTCTTCTAATTTATAACTCAATCCAACTGGATCTACATTTTTTACAAATCCAGAAATAATAAAAAGAACGCCGACAATAATTCGAGCAAATTGAACTAAATATTTCATGTTGTTTTCTTTTCGTTAATTAAAATAAGTGTAAAAATTGAATAATTTATCATGTCTAAATAATTCGCATCCAAACCTTCTGACACTATTGTTTTTCCTTTATTGTCTTCGATACTTTTGGTACGTAAAACCTTCTGATAGATTAAATCTGTGATAGAACTTATACGCATATCTCGCCAAGCTTCGCCATAATCGTGATTCTTTTTCAACATCAAATCATGTGCAATTATAGCATATTTATCATAATAGATTATTGCTTCTTCGTCCGTCAAATCTGGTTGATCTGCAAAACCTAATTCTAACTGAATCAGTGCCATTATCGAATAATTTACAATCGCAATAAATTCTCCTTCTTCATCTTCATCTATCATTCGCTCCGTCGCTTCTTGCAACGTTCTGATACGACTAATTTTGATAAAAATTTGATCTGTTAAAGATGGCAAACGCAGTACACGCCAAGCCGGACCGTAATCTTTTAATTTTTTGATATATAAATCTCGACAAACTGAGATGATTTCTTTGAATTGAATTGACGTATTTTTCATAATTTCGTTTCGATTTCAAAAATAATTGAAATTACTTAAAGAACTTCTAAGATATGACAATTAATTGTAATGGACGCTTGATTGATTTGAGCGAGCCTAAAATTATGGGAATTTTGAATACGACACCAGATTCTTTTTACGATGGTGGAAGTAATCAATCAATAAATTTGATTTTAGAAAAAGTAGAAAAACATCTTTCTGAAGGTGCAAATATTTTGGATATTGGTGGATATTCGACAAAACCTGGTGCTGAAGCCATTTCGGAACAAGAAGAAATTGACCGTACTGCTCCGATTATTGAAACAATTATTAAAAATCATCCAGAATTGATTATTTCTATTGATACTTTTCGTGGAAATGTTGCGCGCGAAGCTGTAAAAGCTGGTGCTGCAATTATAAATGATGTTTCGGGTTGGGAATTGGACGAAAATATGTTTGCCGCAATTACGGATTTAAAAATTCCATACATTTTGATGCACATGAAAGGAACGCCGCAAACCATGCAAAAAAATGCTGAATACAAAGATGTAACACTGGAAGTAAATGAATATTTTGCTAAAAAAATTGCGCAATTGAAAGCCGCAAAAATAAATGATATTATTTTGGATCCTGGTTTTGGATTTGCTAAAACTTTGGAACAGAATTATGAATTATTCAGTAAAATGGAAGCTTTAGGTTTTGGAGATTTTCCTTTATTAGTAGGTGTTTCAAGAAAATCTATGATTTATAAACTTTTTGACACAACTCCACAAGAAGCTCTAAATGGAACTTCTGTTCTTAATATGGTTGCGTTACAAAAAGGTACAAAAATTTTGCGCGTGCATGATGTAAAAGCTGCAAAAGAAACTTTACAAATTTATAATGCCTTACAAGGAAAATATTAAAAAATAATAAAGCCACTTCATTAGTGGCTTTATTATTTTATATCTCTACGAGCATCCCAAATACTCAAAATAATTAATTCAGAAACTGTAAATTCATACAATAATAAATAACCTCTGATAAGTTTTATTCTTACGTTATCAACATTTGTACGACGACCTATTGTTGGATTTTCACGCAAAACTTCTAATGTTTGAAGAATCAAATAATTTAATCTTAAACTAAATCTCTTTGATTTATTCCTCAAAATCCAGTATTCTAAAATATCTTTTCGTTCAAGATTTGCAGTATTTGTCCAAACTATTTTTCGTTTAGCCATTTTTCAATATCTTGATTGGCTTCATTCTCGTTTAAAACAAATGAATTTTTGTATTCATTTTTAGCTTCCTTTACACGAATTATTTGCTCATCATTTAATTCGTAAAAATCACTTTCAGATTCAAAATCAATCAAATTTTTAATTTGTTCAATAATATTAACATCATCAAGTTTGTTCAGCTTTTCTATTGCTAACTTTTTTAACTCTTCTACATTCATAATGAGAGATTTATTATAAATCTAATCAATTTTAATCAATAATTTTACTATTCGGAAAGAAAACTTTGAATGTATCAACCACATTAAGATCTGATGTTAAAATTTGCCAATGTGAATCTTTTACAAATTCAAAAACAACTTCGTTGTTGTATAAATTTTCATCTTCTATGTTTACAAAAAGATTTTTTTCGTTTCTATCGCCAATAATCAATGCTTCAGAAACAGTTTCCATTTTATAACAAAGACTTTCTAATTGGTCATAATCAACAATAATTCCGTCTTGTTGATCAATTACCTCTTGTAACTCAAAAACAGAATATTCATCTGTTTCGCTTTCTCCATCAATCCACAATAATTTCCAAGAATAACCGACCAATTCTTTTATTGGTGTTATAACTTCTTCCATTCTCTGAATTAGATTTTCGTCTTCTCCGTAAATTTCTATCTTATAAGTTTCCATAATCTTTGCAAAAATAAAAAAAAGTATTCTCGATTACACTATTTACTACTTGAGATAATCAAAAAGAAAATTTACATTTCCTATTTAGCATTATGTTAAAATAATTTTATATCACTATAATACATATATTTACAAAAATTAACGCTTATGAAAAAACATTTATTTTTTATTTTAATCTTTATCTCTTGTTTTATATCTGCACAAAAATTAAGTCTTAAAGAAAATACAGAACTTTTGGGTGAGCGAACTGTTATTAATGAATTGGTAAAAATACAAGATTCTTATTTTGGATTCAATAGCTATAATGATATTATATATAAAAGTGACGATAAGGGAAAAACATGGACGAAAAAATTTCAAGGAGATTATAACTCAATTGGTATATTAAATAACAAAGATGTTTTACTTTATACTAGTCGATATGATAATTTTTATGTTTCTTATGATAAAGGAGAGAATTTCATACAAGTGAAAAATAACAAATATGTAAAAGATGCTAATGTTGTAAAATTATTAGAAAATAATCGTATTATAATTTCTTCAAGGGAAAACAATACAGAAAGTTTTTTTTACATGGATAACTTTTCTGGAGAATGGATAAGAGCGCAAATAAACACTGATGCAACGAAGATTGGTATTTATAACTTTGCTTTTAAAAATAATTTAGAAGGAAAAGCATTTATCTATGCTAATAATAAACATTGGATATACTCTACTAAAGATGGTGGAGTCACATGGAATGCTCAGCGAGAAATTGAAAAGCCAAACAACTATGTATCCATATCTAGTAAAATATTTTATACAAACCAATTAACGGCCTTATATATTTCTAAAAACGAAATCTATACAAGTAAAGATGATGGGAATAGTTGGAAAATTACACCTTTACCTGAAATCGGTTTAGATAGACAAATTATACTTAAAGGTGATACTTTTTATGTTTATCAACAGTATAAAAATCAAGCAGATAATTATCTCTATAAATTTGTGGAAGATGGTCAAAATTTAGAAAAAATGAAATTGCCTTACCCTGTATCTTATTTATTTATTGACAATAACGAATATTTGGGTGTATACGAAGGACAATCGATGCTTTCATATGATTTGAAAAATTGGGAAATTTATAGTAAGTTAATTTACATTAATTACCTAAATAAAACTGACCATTTGGATATATTTTCTGATGAAGAAATTTGGGGACAAGATGCTAACTTACAACCAACTCTATATAATTTTAAAACCAAAGAGTCAATCGATTTTCCTGCTCCAATAGAAATTAGTTATCATTCCATTGGATTAGATTTTATTAATAAAAATGTTGGTTATTTTGTTGTGAATCAATTTGTAGATTTTTCTATTTTTAAAACCGAGAATGGTGGAAAAAACTGGAATCTTGTATACAACAACCCAGCTATATTTCATGCGGATGGATTTAGTAAGATCAAATTTATTGATGAAAATTTGGGTTTTGTCTCAACATTTTCTAATGGTAAATATCTTAATATAGTAACAAAAGATGGTGGTAAAAATTGGGAAATAAGAGATATACCAGAAGAAATGCAATATGGTACATATTTGGATTTAGAGACTATTTGGTGGTATGACTACGCAAGCAGGAACGTTAATATAACATATGATGAAGGAAAAACAAAAGAAACTTTGTTCACTATACCTACAGAAGAAACCAACAGTCATAAATATGTGGACAAAACAGGATTAATTATTTATCTTTATCAAATTAATGAAATTCCTTACATCAAAACATCTACGGATTTTGGTAAAAACTTTGTTTCGGCTCAATATGATTATCCAAGCTATGGAAATTTTGCAGTGACACTTTATAAAGATTTCATTGTTGCTATTGTAAATGGAGAAGTACTCGCTTCGGCAGACAAAGGAATTTTGTGGTTTCCGATGTTTGGTCTATCGAAGAATGAAAAAGAAAATATTCTAAAAAACTGGCGTAATTTTCAAATCCTAAATGAGAAATTATATTTGGTAAATCAAGATTATAATTTATATCAATTTGATTTGACAACTTTAGCGGTAAATGATATCAATAATCAAAAAGTAGGAAAAGTAGTTTTAGCTCCAAACCCTACAAACGGTGAGTTAAACCTGATTTCAGAACAAAGTAACAAAATTCAAGAAATTGTAGTTTATGATACAACAGGAAAAATAGTTTTAGAATTTAATCAATTGAATACAAATCATTTTTCTCAAACTATTCAATTACCAAAAGGAATCTATTTTATTAAAGTAAAAACCCAAAAAGGAATTGCTCAACATCAACTAATCAAGAAATAATAAAGACACAAAAATAAAAAAGTAACTTCAAATAGAAGTTACTTTTTTATGATTTATACTTTTTCTATTTCGTGACGAATCCTTTTTTCAGATTTTATATCCATTATTTCGATGGATTCTTTACTAAATATCTTAAACGAATGTTCATGTTTTTCTAACAAGAAATCATACGGTCCTTTGGGTGCAATTAATTTTACCAAAACTGGCGCAGTTTCTAACGAAATAAAAACAAGTGCTATAAAAATAGCCGCAGTTCCTAATATTGGATTTGTTGCTGACAATTCGTCTAAAGCTTGCATACGAGCCGCAAAACCATTGTAATTTTCTTCGGTTGGTTTGGCTGCATCTATTTCTTTCTCTTTGGAAAAATTCAATCGATCTAATTCTTTATTAATTTCAGCTAAACGTGGCGTAGATTGCTGAATATATGTTTCAATTTCCGCAGCTTTTTGCTTTTTCAATTCTGCTTTACGTTTCGCATTAGGACCATTACCTTCTCGCCCTGTTGTTGTTTCAGTTTCTGTACCAACAATTTCCTTTTCTAACTCGGTCGAAGCTAAATTATATTCTGCTCGCAATTTATCAATCTGATCATAAATTTGTTTACGCTCATTAGAAAAAGGTGTACCTAAATCTGTATAACGTGCATCAATACCTTTTTGTAATTCTGCTTTATTACGGTTAACAATAACATTTAACTGTTTATTAATTTCTTTTTCAAAGATTTTTAATTCTAATGGTTTCGATATGACAATTCCTAATAAAACTGCCACAATAAGCCGAGGTAAAGCTGTCATAAATTGTCTGAAAAATCCGCCTGATTTTTTCATAGATGTTACAATATAACGATCAAGATTAAAAATCATTAATCCCCATAAAATTCCAAAACCTGTTGCTGCATAAATATTATCAAAAACAGTATTTAGCGCGTAGCCTGCTGATAATGCGGCCAAGATTCCAGTAAACAAAATAACTCCGCCAATACCGACATGTTTATTAACATCAGTTGGAGTTTTTTTCAAGAGTTCAAAACTACTGCCTGAACAGATGATAAGAAATTTTTGCAAAAAATTCATTTTATAATTTTAGTACTTTGTAATACATAATAGTAAATATCGTGCCAAAAAAAGCTGACACTTAAAATGTCAGCTTTCTATATTTTTTAGACAGCTATAAATTATGCATTTACAGTTTCTTCAATTTTTACTCTCCATCCATAAGGATCTTCAGCAATACCGTATTGAATATCTTTTAATTTTGTTTTTAATTGTAATGCAAAAGAATCTTTTTCTTCTAATGCAGGTAATTGAGCTCTTTCTTCACCAAAACCAATTGCATCATATTGTGTAATTACAACAGCAGTTCCACAACCAAAAACTTCCTTCAATTCACCAGATTTATACGCTTCGTACATTTCTTCTACAGTAACTGGACGTACTTCTACTTCATAACCATTATCTTTTGCAAGGGTCAAAACAGAATCACGTGTCACACCATTCAAAATGCGTTCTGATGTTGGTGCAGTTAAAATTTTGTTTCCGATACGAACCATTACATTCATTGTACCAGCTTCTTCGATAAATTTATGCTCGATAGAATCTGTCCAAATCACTTGATCATAACCATCTTTTTGAGCTTCTGAAGTTGGGAAAAATGATCCCGCATAATTTCCTCCACATTTTGCAAAACCTACACCTCCTTGAGCAGAGCGGCTATAGAAATCTGCAATTTTTACTGACAATGGTTTGTCATAATAATTAGGTGCATAAGCCAATAAAATCGCAAAAATAAATTCATTAGATGCTCTTGCAGAAACAGCTTCCTCTGTTGCGAACATTACTGGACGAATATATAAAGATGTTCCATAATCCTTTGGTACCCACTGACGATCAAGATCAACAATCGCTTCTAAACCATCAATAAAAATTTCTTTCGGAACTTGAGGCATATTAAGACGTGCTGCAGATAAATTAAAACGCTCGAAGTTTTTCTCAGGACGAAAAATAAATACTTCATCACTATCATTTTTGTAAGCCTTCATTCCTTCAAAAATTGTTTGCCCATAATGAAAAGACATCGCCGCTGGCGTCATCGAAATTGGTCCATAAGGAACAATTTTTGGTTCATCCCATTTTCCATCTTTGTAATGTACGATCAACATGTGATCTGTAAACTCTTTCCCAAAAACAGTCGAGTTAAAAACTGAATCATTAAATTTTGATTCAGCAATTTTTTCTATAACCATGTTATGATATATTTTGTTTGTTGCGTTACCAAAGATACATTTTATTTGTATTTTTTCATAATAAAAATCATAACTTTCGACTATGAAAAGGATAATTCAAGAAACGGAAGATGGTTCAAAAACTATCTATATTGAGGATTGGAATGAATCTTACCATTCTAAGCATGGTGCTGTACAAGAGGCAATGCATGTTTTTATTAAAAATGGTTTTTCTCATTTTATTACAACTAAAAAACCTCTTAAAATTCTTGAAATTGGATTAGGAACTGGACTAAATGCTTTTATAACTTTATTAGAAGCTGAGAAAAATCAGCAATATGTAAATTATGTTGGAATAGAAAAATTTCCTGTTTTGGAAGCAGAATTTGATGCAATTGATTTTTTTGATGATGTTTTTAAATTCTATCCAGAGTTAGCTCATCGTAAAGAAGAATTACATATTATATATCGTTATTTATTTTTATCTGATTGGGAAAATTGGCAAATTATTTCACCATATTTTAGAATAAAAAAAGTGAAAGATGATTTTTTCAACCTAAAAAATTGCAATGAAACTGAATTTGATTTGGTTTATTTTGATGCATTTGGCTCGCAAGTACAACCAGAAATGTGGGAAAAAGAATTATTTGAAATTATAGATAGTACAACCAAACCGACTGCTATTTTTACAACTTATGCATCCAAAGGAACTGTAAAAAGAGGACTAAAAGAACTTGGTTATGTTGTAGAAAAACGACCAGGTCCTCCAGGTAAACGAGAAATGATGGTTGGGTTAAAAAATTTCTCTTTATAACAACTTTTAAGAAATCAAATCAAAGACTTGTTGGTCTATATTTTTACGATAATTTTAAAAATCGTAAATTTGCAATCGAAAACTTAAAAAGGGTTTTCAAAATTATTTATGACAAATTACATCGAATATAAATTTAAAGTTACTGAAACTGATCCCTTCAACGAAATTATTATTGCTTTGATTTCTGAATTACCATTTGAAAGTTTTGTAGAAAACGAAGAAGGTTTTGATGCTTATATGCCAAAAACGGACGAAAATATTGACGAAATAAAAGAAGTAATTGATGAAATAGAAAACATCGATTTTACGTATTCTCGAAAAGAAATTGAACAACAAAACTGGAATGCGACTTGGGAAGAAAATTTTACGCCAATTTTAGTAAATGATCAATGTTTGATTCGTGCAGAATTTCATGAAACAATAGAAAACATTCCTTACGAAATTATCATTCAACCAAAAATGTCTTTCGGAACTGGTCATCACTCTACAACACACTTGATGGTCGAATATATTTTGGAAACAGAATTTACTGGAAAAGATATTTTGGACATGGGTTGTGGAACTTCTATTCTTGCTATTTTGGGAATGAAACGTGGCGCAAATTATGCAGAATGTATCGATATTGACGAATGGGCTGTTGAAAATTCTATCGAAAATGGGAAAAGAAACGGTGTTAGTTTAGATGCAAAAATGGGTGATAATTCACTTTTAGGAAGCAAACATTTTGATGTAATTTTAGCTAATATCAATAAAAATATTTTGATAAGCCAAATTCCTTCTTACATTACTGTGCTGAATGAAAATGGTGATTTATTTTTAAGCGGATTAATGGAACAAGATTATAATGACATTTATACTTTTTGTACAGATCGTGGCTTAAAATTTGTATCTAAAAAACAACGAAATGAGTGGATTTCACTACATTTCAAAAAATAATATACGTATGATAAGATACGCAACACAGCCAATATGGGAAACAGAAAAAGATTCTGCTGTTGATGTATTAGAGCAAGAATCGCATAAATATCAAATTATTGTATATAATGATGATGTAAATACCTTTGATTGGGTAATAGAGTCGTTGATAGATGTTTGCGATCACACGCCTGAACAAGCAGAACAATGTTCTATTTTAATTCACTACAAAGGAAAATGTGAAGTTTTGACTGGTGAATTAGAAGATTTAAAACCTCGATGCACAGAGTTATTGAACCGAGGCTTAAGTGCCGAAATTATTTAATAATTATACAATACAAAATCCGAATCGTCTAATGTTACATTAGGCGATTTTTTATTTTGATCTGTTACAATATAAGTATCATATATTTTTTCGTAAACTTCGTTTTTTACTTCTGTATCTACAATCTGAGTCGTTTGTTTTTCTTGATTATTTAAAATTAAAGGAATAGAAATTACAACTAATAAAATAACACACGCTGCAACCAACCAATAATTCAACTGAAACACTTTTGCTGGTTTAGCTTGCACAGTTTGCTTTAAAATAGATTGTTCCAATGTTTCAAAATAATTGGTTGGAACTTTAAAATTTTCTTGATCTTTTACTTTTTTGAGATAAATTTCGTCTTTCAAGTTCGAGAAATACTCTTCTGGAACTTTAAAAGCGTTTTTAAATTCATTTTCTTTCATATCATATAATAAGACAATTAAAATTAAGAAAGGTTTAATCCTCTACTTCTAAAAATTCTTTAATTTTTGTAACCGCATGATGATAAGACGCTTTCAAACCACCAACCGAAGTTCCTAAAATTTCCGAAATCTGTTCATACTTCAACTCATCATAATATTTCATCATAAAAACAATACGCTGTTTTTCTGGTAAATTTGCAATTGCTTTTTGTAATTTCAAATCTATCTCATCACCATTATAATAATCATCTGCACTTAATTCATTTGCGATCGAATTCGAATAGTCCTCAAATGATACATTTCTTTCTTTTGCATTTTTATGAATAAAATTGATTGTTTCATTATACGTAATTCTAAAAATCCAAGTAGAAAGTTTCGCTTCATTTTTAAACGTATCTAAATTTTGATAAATCTTAATGAAAACATTCTGTGTTACATCATCTGCATCTTCATGTATAAAAACCATGCGACGCACTTGCCAATAAATTTTTTGGTGATAATACGAAACAAGTAACTTAAAAGCCTCTTCGTTTTGATGTGAACTAATATGTTTTAAAATTTCTAAATCCAAAGGAGAATATTATCAAACGAAAGTATAAAAAATTGATCGTATAAAGCTAGTTTTTTCATTTTTAAGAAAAACAAAATAAAAATTAAATACTTAATACCATTTGTATCGGATTAAACTCTAAAAAACAATGACTTAACCAAATTAAAATTTAACATTTATCAATAAAAAAATTTATATATTTGAAATACCAAAACTATACAACTACTACCTATGAAACTACATACACTACATAAAGCATAAATGCTCAATTTCATAATTTTGAGCAATTTATAAATTTTATTTTACTATTTTTTTTAGAAATTTTTATACGAAGATTGAATATACTATTCATTCTTCAAAAGTTTAATATATTTTTATTTAACCCTTAAAACCAAATTTATTATGAAAAAGTCAATTAATGATTTTCAAGTAGAAAAATTAGAAGACAGAAAAGAGTTTATCTTCTATTGTGTATTACATTTATTCTGTGGAGGCCACAAACCAGTAGTTTGTGATGATGGTGGAACAACACCACCAAATCCAGGAGGAGAGGATTAATAGTTTTATACGATTAGCCATTTTTATGGCTAATCGTATTCTTAATTAATTTAACTAAATTATACCTAACATGAAAATAAAATTTCTTCTTTTATATATAATATCATCTTTAACTTTTGCCCAAATTGGGGTTAATAAAACAAATGTTAATGTAAATTCTGCATTTGAAACGGGAACTACAAATCAAGGTGTATTAATACCTAGAATTCCTATCGTTAAAAATTTAACTGATAAGACATTCTTAAACCTTCCCTCTGAAACTATACCAGATGGATTGTTGATTTTTTGCGAAGGTGGTACTGAAGGTTTAGGTTCTGGATATTATTTTTGGCAAAATAACCAATGGAATTATGTATTAGATCTTAAAAATATACAAAATCGTTTAGACATCACTCGTTTATACTCATCTACAACAGATGGTAATACTCCTACCGTAGTAAGTCAATTTTTTGGCAATGGCTCTGATATAACTTCAGAACCAATCCCCACTTTAACTTATAAAAGTTATACAAACTTACCAAATGCAAAATGGAATCCTATACAAGGTACCGATTTAGATTTTCAAGTTTTACAAACTAATAATACTGTTTCGGTAACTGTAAATGGTAATGCACAAACTGGTAGCAATAATTATATTGCAGGTGGAAATGATATACAAGCATATACATTAGGATTTAATATTGGTATTTTTATTAAAAAGAAAGGTGCTAGTGATTCTACTTATCAATTATATACTGTTGGTACATTTGCAAATGGAGCACTACTTAGCTGTTTGGTAACTCCATACACCGTAACCTCAGTTATAAAACTTGACCAAGTTGGGGATTATACTGCAAAGGTTTTTATAATGGGAAGACGTAATTTTATTACTAAAATTACTGCATCAACTCGTACTGATTATTATACTCGAAAAGCCAACAATTCAAACAATTTCACGTACTTAACAGTTGGGGGAAAAAGCTCTAATTCTGGTACTCAAGGTGAATTAAATGGAAATTGTAATAATACAAATGCATTAACGATGAGTACAAACTTAAATATTTTAGTATCAGAGATAACACCTAAAAATTAAGCCATTA
Organism: Algoriella sp.; assembly: GCF_036647415.1. NCBI lineage: Bacteria > Pseudomonadati > Bacteroidota > Flavobacteriia > Flavobacteriales > Weeksellaceae > Algoriella > Algoriella sp. Next base: position 3,938 of record NZ_JAVXKG010000018.1, on the reverse strand, counting down.
TGAAAAAAATATTTATAATTACTTTCGCATTAATTACTTTTCAATCAAATGCTCAAGTTAATACAGGTATTCCTGCTGATAATAGTACAAATACAATTGTTAATATATCAAGTAATAGTAGAACTGATATTAAAGGATTTTCTGTACCAAACTATAAATTAACATCTAAAACAACTGATTATCTAGGAGACTCTAATGCAAATAATCTTAGAAATTCTTTGTTAATTTTCAACTCAGATAATTCCAATACAAATAAAGGTTTATACTTCTGGGATACAGACTCTTGGACTAACATAGCTGATATGAGTATTGTAAATTCTAAACTAAGCAACCTTGCTAAAATTGTGAAATTTAATACCTCAGGTGTAGCAGTAACCTATAATAATGGAAATGCTGTTGGAACTCCAAATAATAATGGACAACATGTTATTAATGAGTTATATTCTGCAAGACCTGCTAATTATTGGACAGATTTAAATTTTGCAAATGGGACTATAAAAACCATCGAAATTAAAAATAGTATTAACAACAATATATTTAAAGCTTCTGGTACAATTCAAGCACCAACTGGCTCAAATAAACAAAATGGATTAAAAGGTTTTCTTGGTTTAGCTTTATTTATAAAAAGTCCTGGTGATACTGATTTTAAACTAAAAGGGCATAAAATTATATCAGCAAATATGTATACGGATTGTATGAATTTTCAATTTGATGTATTAAGTTCTGTAAAAAACTTACCTACAGGAATAAGTGAAGTGAAGGTTGCAATGGAATTTAGAGAAATAGATGGAACAAATAATATCACATACGCTACTTCTGTTGCTAGTCGAAATACTGCTAATTGTCAATCGACAACTTTAGCAACGCGTAAACAAAACTTTTTACCTTCTTCTACAATGGTTACTGAATTGGTTATAAATACTTTTGAGAACCCAAATTTTTAAAATCATGAAAAAAGCACTATATTTTTTACTTTTTACAACTTCTTTTTTGAGTGCACAAGTAGTCATCTCAGATGATACTACATATCTTACAAGTAGTTCGCTTACTCCAAAAGCTATTTTTGATGTAAATTCGAAAAAAGCTGGTATTTTATTACCTAAAGTTTCATTAATCGCTTTAGCACCATCAAATACAGCAGACTGGCCACCAGAAGGAACGATAGTTTACAACACAAATACTAGTTTTACATTAGGATATTATGTCTTTATTGATGGTAAATGGTCGTCATTACTTAATACAAGTACAGTAGATAACTATGTACCTACTATACAAACATATTCCGCAACAACATTCAATTCTACTACAAATGGTGGTAACTCTATAAACCTAACAAGTGCTAATAATATACCTGGTGCTGCTGATAATATTTTTTTTCCTACAACAAATACGAATGATGGAGGTTTTGCAAAAGATAGTGATTTAGGGTCAACTACTACATCAGGATATAGATGGCAAAAAATACCAAATTATGAAGTAACTGGTATTGTAATTCCAGATCCTAGCAAAATTGATAATAAGATATCAGCTAATGCGACTGGTACAATTACATTCTCATCTATAAATAATGGTTTTCCCCCTACTGGATTTACTTATGCTGTGGCTTTATTTAAAGAACGAACAGATGTTGCTAGTACACCTAAATTAGTTGGAACAAAGATTTTTTCTGTATACACAGGTGGTACCTGCCCATTTGAAAGTTTTAATACACTTTTTTATGATGAAAATTTAGCTGCAGGAACTTATAAATACTATATAGCTTATAAATATTTATATACAGGTAATACTAATGTCAGTATTACTTTCGGAGATCAAGGATCAGGCTGTAGTAATCATTCAAGTTTTTCTACACAGCAAAGTTTAATTGTAAGTCTTAATAAAATTCCTAAGCCATAAACTGAAAAAATGAGCCAAATAAATCAATTATTTTTTCAAGATATTGTCGAATTTTTAACTGAAAATATAAATATTAACTCTGATAAAAAATCACAATTAGATCTTATTGCCAAAACATATTATACATACATTATTTATCTTGATAAATTAATTGATAATGAGATTCCTATAGATAAACAACTTTTAGATGATAATCCGTTAGTTAATCTAACAGAACATCATGAAAAATGTATAAAAACCCTTATCAATTTATTTGGTGAAGATTCATCAATTTTTGAAAGTAAAGCAAAATATAGCAAAATTTATTTTGATGCTTTAATCAAAGAAAAATTATGGAATTTTGATAGTTATGTATTATCTAAAGATGAGTTTCAGGAAATAGCTGTAGATAAGCACATTCCTGTATTTTTTATAGTAGATGGTATACAGTTATTACAAAAAAATTATCCGAAAGAAGAAATAAAAGAAATGTTATCTTATATTTTTCGTGCAATACAAATGTATGATGATATGACAGATATTAGCGAAGATTTAAAAGACAAGCAGTTTACATATATTATTTCTAATACAATTCAATTACTAAAAGCAGATGACGATTATTATCCAGATAATCAAAGCTATACACATAAAGCTTTTTTTGCTTTAGAAGAATTAGCTAATCCGCAGTTTTCTTATATGATAGAACAGTTTTCTCTAGCCAAGGAAATTGCTAAAAAATATGAGTTAAATAAGATCGTAAATTGGATAAATGTAATTAACGAACAGATTATAGATTGGAAATTACAAATAGACGAGATTCGCCATGCTTAATACACTTTCAGATAAAGATTTTATTTTCAAAAAGAAAAACGATAACAATTGGATTTTAGAACATTCCGAAAAATACTTTATTGTAAGTAACGAAATCAAATTATTACTAGAAATTCTACAACGCAATAATGCTAATTCAACATTAGCTTATCAAGATTTTATCAAAGAATTTGATTATGTTTCTGAAGCAGATTTTAATACAATTGTCAGCAAAAATCTAAAAACATTAGAATTAGACGAAGAAAAAGAACAGAATAAGAAAAAAGAAAAATCATTTATACTTTTCGAAACAACTATTCTTTCACCCAAAAAAGCAGAAAAATGGTCAAAAATAATACAACCATTATTTCAGCCCACTTTCTTTTGGATCGGTTTTTCATTACTTTTTACACTTGCTATTTATAATATCTGGACATTACACCATTTTCATTTAGATACAAAGTATATAATGTATTTATTTATAATTTATATTATTAGTGCATTTATTCACGAATTTGGACATATTGCAGCATGCAACCGTTTCACAAAAAAAAATGGTGAAATTGGTGTCGGAATTTATTTTCTATTTCCAGTATTTTATTCAAACATTACACCCATTTGGGCAGCAAAAAAAGAAGAACGCCTCATAACAAATTTAGCTGGCGTATATGTACAACTATTCATTATTCTATTTCTTTATATAGTCTATCTAATAACAGATATACACGAAATACAAGACATTATAGGAGCAAGTACAGTGATTATTTTATATCAATTAATCCCATTTATACGCACAGATGGCTATTGGATATTATCAGATTTAACAGATTCACCAAACCTATTATCAAATAGCAACAAAATAGTCATTAATTTTCTCAAAAACCCTTTCAAACTAAAACTCAATAACAAAAACGAAGGATTAGAATTACTTTATGGATTATTCAATCAAATCTTCATGATTTTCATAATTGTTAGAATTCTTCTCACATACAAAACCAACCTACTTACAGGACCAATAAATTTAGTAAAAACTATATTCACACATCCATCACAAGCATATAGCTACATTAATGAGAATATTGAATTACTTTTTATTTCAATTGTTTTTTATCTAATTGTCTTTAATCTCATAAAACGAATTCTTCCTACTAAAAAAAATATACAAGAAGCTCATTAGTTGAGCTTTTTTTATTCAACAATATGTCTCGTCCTGAAATAATGATACAGAAAAAAGTATCATTATGAAAGAAGAG
>NZ_JAVXKG010000017.1:0-64447 GCF_036647415.1 Algoriella sp. | reverse complement strand
AGCTTTGAATTATAAAACTATTTTTGAGTTTAATAATAATTTACAATTTTTAAAAAATGTAGCTTAACTTACACTGGAAAATTCAGGGGGATATCCAGTATATTATTTAATATATTTGTTCCTAGTTAAATAATTATAATTAAATCATTTGAAAAAAATATTTTACACACTTATATGTTTTCCGTTTATTTTTTCATGTAACAAATCTGAAAAAAAAGATCAAGAAAAAACACAAACAAACTTATACAATAATTCTGTCGACAGTTCTGAAATTATTTTGGATGAAGAATTAGCTGATACAATTAAAAAAGCTGAAACAAAATTAACTACAAATCAAGAAGAGTTAATAGGTAAAGGAAATCCTACTTTAGTAAGGAAAGATAATTATGCTTTATTGCCGGAAGCTGCAAAAGCTTTTGACAAAATGAAAGCTGAGGCTAAAAAAGCAGGTTTTAATATACATGTTATTTCTAGTTATAGGAATTTTGATTATCAGAATGGAATTTGGAACAGAAAATACAATTCAAATAGCAAGGATTTAACTCCTGAAAAAAATATTCAGAAAATTATAGAATATTCTACAATTCCCGGAACTTCTAGACATCACTGGGGAACAGATTTAGATATAATACACTCTACAACTGGTATTCCTACGGATCCACTAAATGAAAAACACTTTAACAAAGGTGGAAGTATGGAAAAATTCAAAGAATGGTTGGATAAAAATTCTGAGAAATATGGTTTTTATTTAGTTTACACGAATAATCCAAGTCGAAAAGGATTTAAGTACGAACCTTGGCATTTTACATACAAACCACTTTCTCAAAAAATGCTTCAAGATTACATTAAATTAGATTTAAATACCATTTTAAAAACAGAAAAACTAGCAGGAAGTCAATCTTTTACTCCAGAATTTATTAATCAATATAAAAAAGAGCAAATTCTTGATATTAATCCCGCTATAAAATAATCATGAAAAAAATATTTACACTACTTCCTATTCTAGGAGTAAGCCTTTTATTTGGACAAGTTCATATTAATGAATTTGATATGAAAACAAAAAATAATAATGCTGAAATTTTTATAGAATTAAAAAGCGCTCAACCCAATTATTCTTTAGACGGTTATCAACTTGTTTTTGTGAAACAAGACGACAAAGATGATACTAAGAACTATTTGTATTACAAGATTAATCTAGTTGATGTAACAACAGACAAAGATGGTTTTTTAGTGATCGGTAGCAAAACTGTTAATCCACAGCCAACGGTCACATTTAATACTAAAATCGCTGAAAACACTCCGATGATTGTAGGGTTATATTATGGTGCTGATACTATAAAAATGTATGAACATAATGATAATTTGAAGCTTATAGAAGGTTTTGCGTATAATTATGATTCCAAACCTTTTCCTGCATTTTATACTAATATTGCTGATAATACTTTTTCTGACATTGATGATAACTTATCTTTTCAACGAGATGAATATTTTGATTTTGTTACAAAAAAACCAACACCTGGATATGATTTTTATAACCCAAAAGTAACTTTTTCTGATGATGAATATATAACGGATAGTGTTCCTGAAAAAGTGAAACCTGAAATTGCTCAAAAATCATCAACTAATTTCAAAACAAGTAAGTTTTATTTTCCTGACGGAAGAGTGTTAGAGGGATATTTTCCGAATGAAATACATACAGGAAAAGGTGTTTATACCTTTACAAATGGAGATTCTTACGAAGGTGATATTGTAGATGACGAAATGACTGGTTTTGGCGTTTTTAAATGGAAAAACGGCGATCGTTATGAAGGAATGTTCTTAAAAGGCGTGTTGAACGGAAGAGGAACTATGTATTTTACTGACGGTGATCGATACGAAGGTTTCTTTAAAAACAATCTTTTTCATGGAAAAGGAAAATTACTAAAAACAAATGGTAAAACTGAAGAAGGAGAATTCTTCGAAGGAAATATAAAAGAATAAGAGGCTAATAAGCCTCTTATTTTTTATTTGATAATTAAATTTAGTGTGTTAGAATCTAATTCTCCGTTAAAATATTTATCTAAAACCAACGTAAATAAATTGTCTTCATTCTTTTCAATAAATGCAAAAAGTGTCATACAAGATTTTAATTTGAGATTATCAGGAAAGTAAAAAATATTTTCAATTTTTGTTTCATTACTTTCTATCAACACTTTTGTAATTTGCTTTAATCTAACTCCAAGAGTCGAATCATTTAAATATTCATTTGCTTCGTCCAAACTTTGTATAGAATAATAATTAGCCGTTTCACTAGAGCCAAGTCCTTTGTATTGTGGAAAAATAAACCACATCCAATGAGAAATTTTTCGTCCATTCTTCACCTCTTGTAAAGCTCTTTCAAAATCTATTTCTTGGGCTTCTAAAAATCTATTCAAATTAAATTGCATTTATTGTAAATAAGCCGTTTCTACCCAACCTTTGGATGTTTTGTTCTCCGAATTTGTAAACTCTACATAAGCAAAATCTTTTACAACTTCTTGTACATAAACAATTTCATTTGTTGTAAATCTTGCTTTTCGTTTATCATTAAAATTTGGCGAATTATAAAAATGTGCAGGATAACGATCACTTGCAATTACTCTATACTGATTATAAGGCTGAATATGAGAAGCTGAACTTTCTTGCTCTTGCATCGCTTGTTGTTGAATCTGCTTTTCTTCGTCTAATTTCTTTTTCTCATTAGCAACATATTGCGCATTAGAGTTAACCTTTCTATTTTTTTCTGCTAATTCGCTTTGTTGTTTTAGCAGCTCAAGTTCTTTTACTTTTAACTCCAACTCCTTTACCTTTTGGTCTTCTTTATTAGAACAAGAAACCGTTGCTCCAAAAAGAACTGTAAGTAGAATTATATTTTTCATAGAATTATATTTTATTTAATTATTGGTTACAGTAACTTTTCCGACTCCATTAATTTGAACTCTTTTAGGTTCTTGCGAGACCAAAAGTCCATAGGCATTTTTATCTTTTTTCCTGTATTCTTCTGTTGCTATTTCACACTCTTGTTGTGTAGAAAATGGTCCAATATAAACACTGTAAAATTTAGCACCACTTAACGAAGCATAATCTGGTATCCATAAATAATTTGCTTGATAACCTTTATTTTCTAGCTTTATTACTTCGTTTTTTGCATCCGATTCAGTTTTTACTGCAGCAACACTTACCATATAAAAAGACGATTCAATATTCGGACTTACAGCTTCTACTAATTTTATCCAACCGTAGTCATATTTGTATTTATCAATAATAACGTGTTCATCATTTATCAATAATTTATTTTTTCGATCAAATCTTTTGCCGAAATAATGAAATTTGTCTGACAGAAAATTATCCCGTTCAAAATCACCTTGATCTGTTTGTAAATAGTATTCGTAAAAAAATATTTCTCGATCAGTTTCTTTGCTGTGATATATTGCGATATCATCTTTTCCATCAAAATTATAATCGCCAACTACAATGTTTCCGTCATATAATTTATCACTCCATTGTTTTGAAATATTATAATTTTTGGACAACGATTTTACTTGGTCACATTGTTTGTAAAAATTAATTTCTGAAGCTATTATCTTAGGTTGTGTTGTAATTTTTTTTAGGATATTGTTCTTCTTGTCCGTAATTTGAACAACAAATTCTATCGCTCCATTTGCAATGTTGTTATCTTGATTAATTTTGAAATTTACATTAAACTGATCGGATAAATTGTTATAATCACAGTTTAATTGGGTGTTTTCTGAAACTACTTCACTTACATTTTTCTCATTATTACAGCTTGTAATCAAAAGAAAAATAGTTACATATATTAGAAATTTCGTATTCATTAAATAATAATTAATTACTGAAATTAAAATTAGGATAACCATTATCCCCTATAATTTTTATCCAACCTGTAGTATAGTTTAGAATATAATAATCAGATTCTGGAAAAATAATTTCAGACACTTCAGCCCATTGCCCTTTTTTATTTCCAGTAAAAACAACGTAATAATTACCTATATCTGGGTGAATTTGTCCGATTAATTCTGATTTTGAACTTGGTGATTTTCTCACATTCATAACTATTCCATTTGGAGAAATATACATTTCATGATTTACAAAGTAATCTATAAAACTCTCTGGTTTGAAATTATATTTTTTTAATTCTAATGCATTAACATAATATGTTCCAGAAACATCTAATTGTAGAAACAAGCCATTTTTAGATTTATAAACCAATGAAGAAATTTTAGTATCACTATTATAAAGTTCTTTAACCTCTAAAACATTATTACTGTTTTTTGAAGCAAAATTTTCCCATTGATTAAATTCTACATTCCCAACTTTTTTAAAATTAGAATCATAAAGTGAAATAATTTTCGAGTTTTCTCCTCTATTAAAATTAGTAATTAAACCTCTTTCTGGAGCATTCGGAAAAGGGTCATTTACTTCTTCTGTCATTGTCCAGGAATTGTTGTTGTATGCATATTTTTTTATAGCAGATTTATCTTGTATAACAATTGTTTTACCATTCACATCATATTTTTTACTAAAATAATCGGTATCATCAGACAAAAAATTATCTATCTTAAACTCGCCACTCGCATCTTGTAAATAATAATTGTAATATGCTTTGTTGTCTTGTTTACGGTTATAAACCGCAAAATCATCTTTTCCATCAAAATTAAAATCTCCTACAACTACATTACCATCAAAAGATTCTATGTCAAAACTCTTCGCTAAATTATATTTTGTTGCTAAGGATTTCACTTGATCACAGATCTTGTATTTATCCAATTCATCCGTTGAAATACTAGGTTGAGAAACAATTGTTTTCAAAACTTTGTTGTTTTTATCTAAAATCTGAACCGCATAATCTACACCAGCTGTTGCTTTTTTGGGATCTTTATTGATCACAAATTTCACGTTAAATTGATTGGATAAATTGTTGTAATCACAATTTAATTGGGTATTTTCTGAGATTATATTTTCAGAAGATCCTCCTCCAATTTTTTCTTTAATTTCATTACAACCCGAAACCAATGTCCCAATTGCTAGGTATAAAAATAGTTGTTTTGTCTTCATAAGTTTATTGTGTTATTTTGTTAATCAATGTATAATTCTGTGATTTTACCATTTTTATCAAATTTATAAATACCGTAATAAATCACATTTTTTTCGCTTCCACCATCAACCTGATAGTTGTGATTAATCTTTACTTTATAGGTATTATCAGCAATTTTATTAATCGAAGAAATTTCTTTTTCTTCATACGTTATACTCGACCACCAATCGTTGTAAATCGATTTTAATTGACTTTTTGAAAGGTTATTTTTCGTTTTATATCTTGAAATTTTTGAAGAAAATAAATCACTCAAACCATTTCCATTTTTATTATTCTCAAAAGAAATAGATTTTTGAAGAATTGCTTTTGCTTGATCTTCGGAAAACGAAACTTCTTTTTTGACAGGAGCTTCATTAACCACAATTGGTTTTTCTATTTCAACTTTCTTTGCAAATTCTGGAGTTTTTACCTCTTTTTTTTTTGCTTCCGTTTTCGTTTCATTCTGATCAGGAAATTCTACCGAATTTTCCATTGGTTGAGTTGATATAGAATCTTGTATTTGTTCTTGAGAAACAGAAATTGGTTGTTCTTTTTTATCAGATTTTAAAAACCAATAACCTGCACCTAATAAAAATAATAAGGCTACAACTCCACCGATCATATACAATTTGTTGTTAGATGATGGGGTATTTGGATTTAACGAATCAATTGTTGAACTATCATTGGTATAAACTTCTTCTTCATTTTGAATACTTGTTTTTCTAAAAGATTCTTCAATAAAGTTGGTGTTTTCATTAATGACAAATTCTTTGATTATTCCGTCATAATTAATGAAAATCTTTTGTCCTAAGTAATCCTCTTTATCAATTTCAAAAGGCGTTTTTCCTATTTTATCAAAATTTTGATTCCTTACAATTGCTCCTTCTGGAACAGAATTTATACTAATTTTCATGTTTAGTTTATAATTTATTGTCTATGTAATTAATTAGCCCATTTTCATTGAATCGAATATAAATAAATGGAAATCGTTCTACACGGACATTGTCTTTATTTGTATAGGTATATTTTAAATCTACTTTATAAAATTCACCTTCTTTACTAATTGAAAGAATTTCATTTTTTGGATCTTGGATCTTGGCAGAACCATTATAAAATGCTGTATTTAACATCGTTTCTGTAATTCCGTCAACTTCCCAATAATGTAAATTAGTTAAATCAAAAAGTGATTTTAAGTATTGATAATTTTTCTGATCTTCAAAATATAAATAATGTTCAATTTTTTGTTCATTTGATATCTTACTAAATTGTTCACTTGTTAATTGTTGATGGATATCCATTGTAGGAATTTCGCTTTTAGAATTCGACAAGAAATAAACACCTCCACCAATCGCTAAGAGAAACAAAACAAGTGCTACCCAAATTAAACTATTTTTTGAAAATTTACTCTTTTCTTCTGTTTGAATTGTAACAGATTCTTCTGTAACTGAATGATTAACAATTTGAGTTTCTACTTCTGGTTGAACTGTAATTATTGGTTCTTCTATTTTCTCAAATTCTACAAAAACAGACTGTGTTTCTTCTGTAATGATCATTTTCTTTGAATCATCACCGTAATTTATACTTATAGATTGATTTAGAAAATCTTCTTTATCAATAAAATTTGGGGTTTTACCAATAATATCAAAATTCTCATTTCGTATAATTGCTCCTTCTGGAAAAGAATTAACTTGAATTTTCATCTTGTTCTATAATTTAGTAACCATCATAATAATAAACCGAAGAATCTACTAGAATAACTGAAGGATCAACTTCAGCTACTGCAGAATCAACAACAGAATCATCATAATAATATTGATTAGGTGTAGAATCATCTACGACTACAGAATCAACAACCGCTGCAGCAGAGTCAACATATGCCGCCAGAGAATCAATAACCATAGATTCTTCTTCAGAATTATCTCGAACATAAAAATCTGAAAACACTGCATTATTGTACAAAATAACTATAATCATTGCTACAAATAACAATCCAACATACCACCAAAAAACAGAACGTTGAGTTGTATCTACATATTCAGATGAGTCTTCGACTTCTTTAGGTTTTGGTACTTCATTAGTCACTGCTGAGTTATTAAAATCAACAAAAACATCATTCATTCCATAATAAATATCAATTTTTTTGATATTACTTTTCTCTGTAACAATAATTTGAAAAGGATGATCTCTTTCTTTAATTTCTAACGTATAAGGTGTTCTGCCAAAAACTTCGTACTCACTATCTCGTACTGTTGATCCTGTTGGCGAAGATGTAATGACAATTTTCTGTACTTTTTCATCTGAGCGGGTATCTTCTGGTAAATTTTGTACTGAGTTTTGTACCGGATAATCTTCAGCATTATGATCATTTGAAACTTGATTTTCTGTTTTTTCTGGCTCTACTAAAGCTTCAAAATCAAGGTAATTATTTGCTGCTTGATTCTCATAACTCTTGATTAATGAATAAGCAATAGAATTTTCAATTTGATTTAAATCTTGCGAATTAAATGTAAAAATTAAATTATTAGACTGAATTGAATTATCAGTTTTAGCAATTTCTAATGCACTTAGAATCATTGCAAAAAACGCCAAGTCTTTGTTATGTAAATTGACAAAAGAATCTTTATTAATATTAGTTGTCTCAAACTCTGGAATGTATAAATCGTCTAAAAACGTCAATACTAATTCATTATTAGCGTTTACTCTAATTGTTTTGAATGTTAAATTTCCATGTGCAAATTGCTTTACTTTTAATTGAGAAGATAAATCTTTTAGATCATTTTGAAGTTTTGATACCAATTCTGGCAAAAAAGAAATATTATCAAAATAAGTATCTAATGAAATAGATTGTTGATCATCTAATAAAACAACAGAAGAGGTTTTACCATTGATATTAATTTCATTTTCTTTAAACTCTAATTTTGGGATAAAACTAAGGTTATAATTTCCGATTATTTTTGCTAAACTTTTGTATCTATTTTCAGCATTTTTATTCAGATCTGTGAAGCAAACTAAGATACATTCTTTTCCATCTATTTTACATTTTACATGTAAGGTTTCTTCTCCTGAAAACAATAAATAATTGTTCTCTGAATGTAAAATTTCAACATTGGTTAATGATGAAAAAAAATCAAGTTTATTACTCTGAAATACTTGATTATACGTCAATATATCTGGTTGCATATTTTTGTCTATTTAGTGTTGTATTTTCTCTAAAATTAAATAATTTATTTTATATTTATCAGTATAAAATTTAACTATGTTTTTAAACCCATTTTCTTTAAAAGGACGTATCAGGAGAACTGAATATTGGTTAACCAATTTAATCTACTCAATACTTTATATTACCTATTCAGTTATGATTACTGAATCCCCATATGATTCTCCAATAATTATATTTTTTGGATTATTATTTCTTCCTTTTTTTTGGATTTTGATTGCACAATCTGTAAAACGTAGTCACGATATTGGTAACAGTGGTTGGTTTAACTTAATCCCTTTTTATGGGTTATTTTTACTTTTTGGAAATAGTGATGATGGCGATAATAAATATGGAAGTAACCCCAAAAGATAATTAAAAGTCTCTCTAAAATAAGAGAGACTTTTTTGTATTATTTATTTCGGTAATTCTTCTTTCTTAGCTTCTTCAACCAAAGGTTTCGTTTTATCTTGACAATATTTCTCCTCAATAAAAGTGGATTGATTAAACGATGTAGGATTTTTCTTGACATCATTAATCTTATCTACTAAAAATGGATTGAACATCTTATCTTCATTCATTAATTCATTAAATTTAATAATTGGTTCTTCCGTTTTCTTTTTAGCGATAATATTATCAAAATCCTTCGATTTGAACGTAGCAATAGAAATACCTGATTTTATAACCCCTTGTTGTACTTTCGTTATAACTTCTGTCGCATTACACGCATTATCTTTATAATTAACCAAAGCTTCAGTTATAGAGTTTTTATCTACTTCTACTTTTGATGTTTTATCAAATGTTGGTAAATTATGTAGTCTTGCAATCGCAGACGAAACTTTTACCGAATCGTATTTCTGTTTTAGAATATCTGTATAAACTTCATCCATTGCCTTTAGATAATCTGTAAAAACAATTGATTTTTCAGCTCTTTTATAAATTTCTGAATTCTTATCTTCTGCTGCTAAAATACTTTCTACCATTAATTGTGCTTGGCTAATCGTATTTTTATCTTCTTCCTTTAAAATTTTAAATCCTTGCGTTTTGAAATAATCATCAGAATAAAAATTGTTAAACGTTGAAATAAAATATTTTGAATTTACTTTTGTCAAAATATCTTTTAACTGTTTATTTTCGACTTTCAGTTTTTCTAATTCTTCTTTATCTTTAGAATTTACAACTACAGTTTTTTGTTCATTTTTTGTTTCGACAATCTCAGTATTTTTCACTTTATTCTTATCTCTTTTATCCCTTTTATTTTGAGCAAAAATGATACAAGGTAATAAGATTAAGATGTATTTTATTTTCATAATTATTCAAATTCTACTTCAACACTATTTAACTTTCTTTCTCTGTCGTATTCTTCAAATCTACTTTTGTACGAATTCAATTTAGAAACTGCATTTGATTTGATACTCGTAAATTTTCCTTTTGACTTATATTGATTATCTAATCCAGGCATATTTTCAGCTTCGTTTTTCAATGAAGTGTATTTTCCTGTAGAAAAACTTGCCAGATTTCCATTGGTAAAAGATGTTACTTTCCCAGGAAACGAATTGGCATAATAATCGTATTTCGGGATTTGAGTTTTATAAAAATCTATTCTAGCATCCTTTCCTATCGCTTTTTCTAAACTTGACAAATAAGACAAAACCGTATTTTTATCTCCATTTCCTTGGTTAAGGAAATAATCAGCCTTGTTAAATACATGTTTTTTGTAAACACTATTTAATTCTTCTGTTAAATAAATTACTGATGAAGATTCTATCAAACCTTGTTCTTTTGATGAATTAATTTCCATTAACAAGGTTGAATATTGCTCTGGTTGAAAATTATCTTTTCTGAAATTTTCAATCTTTTTTTCTAAATCATTTTTATTAGAACCTGCTTTATTATTCACCATTTCTGGTCCCGAAATACTAGAACCTTCAAAAACTGTAATTCCACCTATCAATAACAAACCGATGACAATTACACTTCCTAATATGATTAATTTTCTTTTTTCCATTACTGTAAAATTGTATTAACCTCTAAACCTCTTTTATTTTCTGTCTCTATTTTTTTAGGAATAGAATTTTCGATTTTCACCTTTTCTATTACTTTTGGTTTAGGGACTTCTATTTTAGACTCTATAATTTTGTTTTTTTTCTCAGAAACAGTAGGACTTGAATTCTTAAATTGAATCTTTTTTTCTTCTTGATAAATTGAATCTTTTTTCAAGGCAGACTTTATAGAATCGTTTATTTTAATTTTTTTTAACTCGACTTCTTCTTTTTTTTCGAATTCTTTTACCCGATTTTCTAATAATTCAATTTTCTTTTCAAACTTTTCTGCTGTCCCTTTTTCTCTTTTTGAAATTGAATCATCATCAATCATCATTATCCCACACATAAAAATAAAGCTTGAGAACAATGCACTTCCTAATATGATTAAATTTCGTTTATTCATTATTGTAAACCTATATTTGGTTCAAGGCTTTTTACGGTTTTCACTTCTTTTACTGTTTTAGTCTTTTCTTCAGCCTTTGGTTTAGAAACTTCTGTTTTAGGTTCAGTCGCATTATTATTTTTAGGTTTAGGAGAAGTTACTTTATCTGTATTATTTGTAGAATTAACATTGTTATCAACGGATGTATTTTCTTTTGGGGAAGTTGTAGTTGTTTCGCTATCATTAGGTAATTTTAAACCTTGATATTTTGCTTCTTCTACAATTTTATTCCATTGAATTTCTGTAATATTATTGCTTTTTAAAAAGATTGAAAGATTGTCCTTATTTAACCTTTCTAATTCTCCTTTGTTATATAATTCATCAAATGACTTATAATATTCTACAGATTTTTCATCTTTATTTTTGAAATAATAATTTCTCAAACTTGGGCTAACAGTATCTATTTGATAATAATCATTATTAATTGGCACTTTTTTCCCTCCAAAAGAAATCGTATCTTTTGAGTTATGTTTTACTATAATAAATGTTGGCTCGTATAAAACATTACTATCTTTCACTACTTCTTCATTATTTATTTTTTCAACTTCAGTATCTTCTTTTTCTTTAAAGAATTTATCATATGAGAAATATCCTCCTATTCCCAATGCAAAAACGCCTAAAATTGCTACAATAATAATTGGTGTGTTATCTTTTTTGGGTTGAGTTGATCTTGGTTGGATAGGTTTAGAAATTACAATAGGTTTTCTTAATTCATTAAAATCTGCAACTGGAATATTTTTCTTTTCTGTTGTAGAATATTTTAACGTTCCTGCTAAACTTGATGGATAAATTATTTTAAAATTTTCTTGACTAACTGTTCTAAAATCAATTGGTAGATTATTTTGTGTAATTTCTCTTAAGATATGGTCAGAATTATCAAAGTTTGCCTTCTTTGTTTTGTAATCATTAAAGGAATCTAATCCATACGCTTTCACTTGATCTTCTGCTAATGATTTTGTAACATCAAAAACATAGAGTTTTTCTATTGTAAAAACCTTTTCATCGTTCAACTTTTCTGTTAAAGCTGTAAAATTATTTGGATCAAAATAAGCGACAAATTGTTTTTTCTCTGTCAAATAAAGAAATGATTTAACTTCTGTTCCGTCCAATAAATTTTGAATTATTGTATAATCTTGTCCAGCTAAAGTATTATTGTTTTTATGTTCTAAATATTTAGCTTCAATTTTATCAAAAAGACTAATCAGATTAATTGGTTTGATAAACTTATTGTTGAAATATAATTTGATTGCATAATAACCAGAACGTCCAAACTCATCGGTAACATTAGGGTTAACGTAAGTATATACTTTGTATGATTTTGTAACCTCAACACTATAAAATTTTGATTGATTGACTAATTGCGTCGCCAAAATTCTTTCGTCTTGCGTTGTTTGGATTACTTCACTATTATTACTATCTAAATCAGAAGAAATGTATTGTGTGTTTAACCCTGACGTTGTTTCTTGTATAATTATTCCGAATTGATTCATAGTTTTTTAGATTAATTAAATAAACTCCATTTTCCTCCTTTTACAACAAAAGAATCTTCTATCAAATTGTTTAGCACAATTGAAGAATAGTTACGATTAAAATCTTCTACAATAAATTCATAACTTACTTTACCAATAGAATATGGTAAAACTTTAATTTTAAATTTATTCTTTGACTCATCTCTGATACTCGTACAGTTATTTAATAAGTTTTTGAATTCTTCATTCAAAAATTCATATGCTAAATCAACATCCGGACGATTATCTCCATCATATCGACTTTCTTTTATAGCATCAAATTTATTAGCAACTAAATAAACTGCATCAGTTTGATTTAAGATTCCGCTACTTTTGAACATATTAAGAATATTCACATAAACTAAACTTTGATCTAAAGCACTTTTAGCGTCAGCATAATTTGTATCATGTGCCAAAGAATCAATCACAAAAATTAAAATCTTTTTGTTAGAATTTTTGATGTATTTCAATAAATCGTCCACATTCGCATTGTTGAACATATTAACATACAACTCTCCTGGAACCTCAACGACATTAAATGGATGTTTCTTTTTATTATCATCATTTAAAGACATTGCTACATAGTTATATGAACCCGAAGCGGTAGCATTAGGTAAAACACCCCTTGATAAATCTGAAACGATTTGCGTTTGATAAACTGCTCCATCATTACTGTAAGTATCTGGCAAAAGAATACCTTCTTTATTCGCAACATTCAATAAACCTGAGAGCATAGTCGATTTTCCTGAACCTGGTAATCCTACAAAATAAACATCTGTACGACCTTCTTCCATCGGCGGTAAATCATCAATTTTCTTAAAAATAGTTACGCGATTAGAGTTTGAATAATATTTGATTGAATTAATTATCCTTTGAGAAATTCCTTCATCTTCTAAATCATCAAATGAGATATATCCATTGTTTATTTTATTTCTTATCTCATCAACCGTAACTCTTTTACGAACAACTTTTTTAAGAAATTCATTTTTTTCTTCTTGAATTTTAAATTTAGCTAATCGTTCTTCTTCTTCTTTTCTAGCAATCTCTGCTGCTGCGCGTTCTTTAGCCGCTTCAAGATTTATTTGACCTTCAATTTGGCGAATTTTTTCTACTGTTAACCCAGCTTGTTTAAATTCTTCTATAGAAATTTCTCCTTTTTCTATTAATGAAATAAGATTAGAAACTTCTAAAGTATTTGCATTTTGTAATATGATTCTTTTCTGTACGTCGTTCATGGTGTTTTCTTTTATAATTCTATAGATCCTCCGTTATTACTTGATCCCTCTTGCATTTTATTTGTCGTATTATTATACGATCTTACTTTTTCTGTAAAAAATGGAATTAAAATAAAACCATTGATCAATAACACAACGATAATTGGAAGTATGTAATTTGGGGTAAATTTTTTATTAAATTCATTTGGAGTGCCTAATGGAAGGCTTTCTTTGTTGTAATTAATTACAATAGGAGAATTATCAATCGGAAATTGTGCTATTTTTTCATTAATTAAATTGATGGATTGATCTATATAATCATTCAAAGTAGAATATGTACCTACTAAACTTAATCTTTTCCAGTTAGTAAAAGTACTTTTATATTTCTCCGTATTTTTCTTCGTTATTGAATCAAAGTTAGCGGCGTTTGTTTCTATATTTTTGATGATTGGTGTCAATTTAGCGTTCGCAACTTGATCAACATTAAGATACGTTCTGTCACTTAAAACCTTTGCATCAATACTATAAGGTTTTGAAGTTAATTCATTAAGAGTACTATTAGAACCTGTGTTTTTATAACTTTTAAGTTTAGTTTTAAGATCATTTTCAAAATCTTCTATTACTTTTTTAGAACGGTCTTTGTAAATAGTTGTCGCACTATCTACAATTGTTAATTTTGATAATGCATCGTCTTGAATTTGTTTTTTAGCATTGAATTCAACATTCACAAAATGTGACATCAAAACAAAACTAACGAAGAATAATCCAATGTAAAAAAACCACAAAACAGATGAAGAATGAATAAATTTATTTTTAAACATTAACTCCTTGTTCTTAGCTAATAATTGAACTAAGAAATAGTAACATATTATAATTAATGTACTTACTAATGCACTGAATATAATATTCCCTTGTAAGATATATAATAACCCTAAAAAATTCGCGATAAATAATATTAATAAAAATATCGACGATACGATATCTACAAATAAAAAATTCTGTTGTTTCATTTTTTCTAAATTGATTTTATTCTAAGTTGTTTTATACTGTTGACTTCTTCTGTATTCTTCATCAATAATGACATCACATCATTAAATTTGTAATTAGGATATTTAGATTTTATTAAACCTATAAACCCACTAATAATTGGTGCTGACATACTTGTACCGTCTAAATATTCGTATTGATTATTTGGTTTAGCTCCATAAATTTCTTCGCCAGGAGCATAAATTGTATTATAATTTCCGAAATTACTAAAACTCGCAATGGTATTTTTACGGGAAACCGTACCGACCTTAATTGTTTGATTAGATCGTTGAAAAGCATCAAGACCTGTTAAGACACTACTATTCCCTGCAGCAATTACACAAATAGAATTTCGTTCGTTTGCATAAAGAAATAAATCATTCCAAAACTCTTGTAAATCACCTGCATCAGAATTGATTACTTCCTTTTGTTGTTGTAAAGAAAGATTTCCCAATTCTAACGGAATTTCTGATCCTAATGATAAATTAATAACAGCTGCTTTATTTTTTACCGCATATAGAATAGCATCAATCACATAAGACATCGACATTATTCCATTTTCGTCCTCAACTTTTATCGGCATATAATCACAATTTGGACATATACCTTGATACCTATTGCTGTTACCTACTGCAATTGATGCAACGTGTGTACCATGATTCTGACTAGATGGATTAACCTGATTTGTTTTTGAAATAACATTATAAGACTTTACATCTTTTCCTCGCAACGATTCGTGCTGGGTATCAAAACCATTGTCAATAACCGCAATAATTGTTTTTTTTGTTCCTAAAGTTGTTCTCCAAGCATTCCGAATGTCTATTTGATTCATAAACGGAGCTTCTTCTTCGTTTATAGCAACATTGTTATTTGTGCTTTCAAAAATCATCTCATCCCAAACAAGCAAACTGTCATTCTTCATATTTTTCTTAACCTCATCTTTAAAAATTTCTCGATCTAAATCGGGTAATTTTACTTGAAGACGATTGATGACAGAATCTATATAAACAATTTGATAAGTAGAATCTTTGTAGACTTTTTTCAATTCATCTGCAAATTGATAAATGTCTTTCGACTTATTTTTTAATGCAATATTAACCAGGTTGGAAACGATTCGTCTATTTGCAATAGAATCTATAATTAAATCGTCTTGATTAATAGGTTGTAATACATGTACAGCTTTATCTTGTCTATAATCAATCTCTTGTTGTGAAAAATATTTTCCATTTGAAAAATTATTGAAGACAACCCACCAAAAAAAAACACTTACAATCACAAAAAAAATGATTGAGAAATAATAATAAAAAGGGTATTTAATTTTTTCTTTCATTATTGTGGACAGTTAACAACATATTCCCACATTGTACCAGCTTCTGGTGCAGACATTTTTACTATACATGTATTTGGTTGACCAGGTAACGCTTGATAATTGAAACTTAAATTCCCTTGTCCAGAAACCAAATTTGTTGAAGTCGCTACTATTTTTCCGTTGTAGATAACCTCAATCTTATCTGGAACATCCATCATATCAAAATTTATAACTACTCTACCAGGTGAATTTCCTAGATTATGAGTTGTCTCTGTCATACCTTGTCCTCCAGATTCTACTTTTGCGTTACATTGTACTGTATTTTGCTTTTCACGTAAGTTACATTGCGCTAATTGTTCCTCCAGATTCTTGATATAACGATCTTTTCCTTTCAAACTTTCGCGTGCATCAACTAATTCAGTGTTTTTCTGATTAATTATATCTTGATAAGGTTTAAAATTAACCTTCCATAACAAAGCATATATCAATAAGCCTAATAATGAAAATAATAGGATGTAATATAACCACCAATATTTATAAAAAAACTTGCTCATAATTAAGAATATAACAATGATTTGTAAACAAAAACTAAAACAATAAGTACGAGTAAAACGATCAGAAACCACCAATAAGTTCCAGCAAACCATTTCAGAAACTCTAGAAAACCTGGTTTTCTTTCTAAAGACTCATCTTTTGGAAATTCATCCTCCTTTTCTATTATTTCTTCTGGTAATTCTTCTTCAACTTTTGGTTCATCGATTGGTAAATCTTCTACAATTTCATCCTCAAGAACCGGTTCATTATTTTCACCAATTGGCTCTGTTATGTTTTCTACTATTGGCGTATTTTCTTCAATAATTTCTTCTTCTATCGGAGGATTAGCTAATTGTAAGGCAGGTTTATAAATTTGGCTATTTTCAAATTTCCATCCCCAAACTATAGAAATATCTTTTCCGTTCGTATAAATAAAATTATCTTGCTCATTGAACACTTTTTCTAAAATCTCTGCCCAATTAATCGCATCTTGATCGCGTTGAGATTTAAAATTTTCAATACGTTGTTTTATAACTTCTAAAAACTCATAATATTTACGATAAGCAAACTCTTCGTGTTCAGAACCTTGTGCATTTACAAGATTTGGATAAATTGAAAACCATTCTATATTATATCCACTTTTAATTGGTTTTGCTAATAAATTGCGGTATTGTTGATCTATATTAAATGTCAAAAAATTCGTAATTCTATCATAATGGTTAAACAGATAATTATTATCATGCGACAAAGGCAAATAATGATCTGTTGCTATTTCGTAAAATTTATTCATACTCTAGTTGAAGATTAAAATTAGTAAGGTTTTGGATGTATGATTTCAGTTGTAAATTTGCTTGCTCATCGTAGTTGACAAAACCACAGTTCACTAGCAAAGAAATTCTCAAAAACTCAATCCATTTATTATATTTTTCTAACATAATTGCTTCCGAATTCAAAATTGCAGACTCCTCAAATAAATCAGATAAATCATTATTTGGTTCTAAATTAAATTTTTGATAATTAATAAATTGACGATAATTCGGCATTTTATTAATTTCTGAAATTTCATCTTTTGAAAAGAAATCTAAGTCAAAATTGATGGTAATATCATTGATTATAGTAGAAAATGTTTCGGCTAAAAACTCTTCAATACCTCTATTACTTTCCGTTTCTGAAACAATATCATTTAGCACTTTTGTCAATTTACTTTCGATATTTCTATTCTTAACAATTGAAAATAAATGATCGGCTAAAAAGACAATACTACTTTGAGATAATCCATTATTTGTAAAATATTGATAATTAGAAAAATTCATAATCTTCGATTTCCAATTTTCAAAAATCAACTCAGTATAAATTTCTGGTTTAGATTTTGAAACTTTTTGTTCAAACAACTTCGTTTTATCAATATTTTGATGGTGTAAAAAATCTTCAACTTCTTCACTCGTTCCTAGCCATAGACTAGATTTTAAGATTTCTATTGCTTCTTGATAAGATTTTGCATTTTTTAATTCTGGATATTGAAGGAACAAGATATTGCTTTGATCAAATGAATTATTACTTACTTGAGAAGAATCAACAACAATATTTTCGTTCAATAAATTGAAATTTTCTACCGTATCTGTTCCAATAATTTTAAGAAAAGAATTGAATGCATTTGTGTCTTTCGTCAAAATATTATTGAAGGAAAACTGAAATGTATTGGTATCCTTCATTCGATTTGCTCTTATCACTGAAACATCATCTGAATGTACAAGTGACTCTAAAAACGATTTTATATCAGTAATTAATTCGTTTAATTTATTCAAATAATAATTTGTCTTCGTATGATTATTTGAAACTAGATTAAGATTGTTGATAATACGTAAAGATCCGTCAGAATTGAGAGATGTAGAATCTTCCCAAACATCAGTTGGATTTTTAAAATGTTTATTTACGAATTCAAAATTCTCAAAAGATGATTTTAATGCATTCAAGTAATCAACTCTTTCAGGTTTTAAATTGGTTTCTCTACCTTCAATCTCAAAACCGTCAAATGTATCTGAGGAATATTTATAATCGCGTAATAAGTAAAAGTTTTGGAAATGATGATTCATCAACGTCCATTCTGTATCCCAATCTTTGGTTTGAGTAACAATCTCGTTTTTAAAAAAACGATTAAATCGAGTATCCCATTTGTAGTTTAAAGAATCTGAATCCTCTTTGTAATGTAAATCGTTTGTTATATCAAATTTTAACTGATTATTGAAAAATGTAAAAATTACAAATAACGGTGGAACTTCTGTATTTTGAAGCGCATTAGATCGTTCAATTTTATTTTCACCGATGTTATTTTTTATCCAATTAAAAAGTAATGCAGGAATCTCATTAACATCTAATTGTTTGTCATTTGTACAAAATAGTAAATTATTAATACTATAATTATCGGAATATTTATTGAATAGATAAGAAACCTTACCTCTCAACAACATATCAGGAATTATTTGGTTATCAATATCTTCTAATTCTATTGCCAAACGACTTCTTGCACCAGGAAAATCTAATAAATCTGATTGTTTTAAGAATGGTTTTTCATCCACCAATTCTTTTGGTACAGTAAAAATCAATTCTGACGTTAAAGCTGTAATCAACGATTGTAAAATCTGTACAACTTGTCCATCTTCCGTTTTAACTTGTGTAATGACAGATGATGTATAAATTTCTTTTAGACGTTGTACATCTAAGATTTCTCCTCCGCCACGTAAAACCTCATTAAATTTGATAAAGGCATTCTTAGAAAAATTAAATTTGACCAAAGAATCAATCAACAAACTATACAATTGATTTAGATTATCATTCTTTAACCATAAAATACTAAAGATAGATAACCATTGATTCTGCGAATAGTTTTTAATAATCATACCAACACGTTCAAAGAATTTAGATTCTCGTAAGCTCTCAAATAAAATGGTATGTTTTGATAAATGATTTTCGAAATATTCTTTGATTTCTAAAACATCAAAATCTGTTAAATAATCTTGTTGATTATCAGAGATATTTTGTTCTAACTTCTCTAGATGTTCATTCAAATCGGATAAAGCAACATATTTCTTGATTTTTTTGAGATCAAGAAAAAAGCTATCTAAAACGATTATTAAAATATCTTTTGCGGATAATAATTTTATCTGAATAGGAAAATCTGGAAATTTCAAGTTTTGATCTATTGTAAATCGTGTTACAACTCCCGTACTTTCTGCACCTACACCTGGAGGATTAATATCTTTTAAGAAATCATAATCTATTTCATTATTTTTTATAAGAAATGGTTCTCCTTCAGAACTTAATAAATTTTTTATTAGATATGATTTCCCAACTTGACTTCCTCCGAAAACTGCCATAACAGGCTTAGATTCTATATTCTCGTAAATTCTGTGAAATACATTTTTAGAATTTTTTATTTTTAAAAGAAACTGATCTTTTTCTTCATAACGTAGGTTTTCATTTCCCCAATTAATAAGCTGATCTAAAATAGAAACATTATTTTCTATTCCAAGTTTTATTGTATTTATAAATTGATCTGAATAGTTTTTCATTTTAATTGCTTCTAATTCCTAATGTAAATTCGCATGTATCTAACCAATATCCATCTTCAGTTCCTAATGTTTGAGGAGTTAGTTTAAATAATTTTATTGGTAAATCATCTCCTTCATTATTCTCTATACTTTCTAAAAATATGTTTTCTTTCGATTCGTCATACTCTCTAGAAATCGTAATTTTTAAAGGTAATTTTTCGAATATTTTGGCTTTTATTTTATTTATTTCTTCTTCTTTTCCTTCGGCACGTTGACTTATATAAGCCTCATTAATGCTTATACTATACAAATTTGAGATAGGATAATTTTTACTTTCATACTTAGAATAACCAAATTGAAAAGGCAAATTTTCAATCAAAATAGTATTTTCATTTTTCTTCGGAGTCAAAATGATTTCTGTTGAATCGAAGTCTTTTCTCAAAATATAATCAGCTGTAGAAATCACTTCTTTTCTTAAGGTTTCTATATTCAATTTCAAATCTTCTAAATTTTTCAGACGATTAGATGTTAAAGAGATCATAGCACCAACAGTTACCATTGTTTTAGCATCTTCTACATAACCTTTGTGATCAGAAAACGGGAACCATTTACCTATCCAATAAGTGTTGAGATTGATTAAATTATTCGGTGAAATTGATAAATATTTTAAGAATAAATTCTCTAAACTGTTTAACGACGCGGGTTTTCCTGATAAAACAATATAATCACAATTATAATGATTAAGAACTAAAGCTAATTGTTTTACCAATCCATCAAAAACTGATGCAATTATTTGATCTAATTTTTTAGGTTGGATTGTAAATTTGATATCAAGAAAACTGAAGCCAAAATGTCTTTCGAAATAACTAATTAAATCTTTATTTGTGAAAGATTTTCCTATTATTTCTTCAAAAGTTTTTACTTCAACTTCATTCTTATTCGAGTTATTTAGATAATACATCGCAATCGGAATAGCAACTTGATGAATAAATCCTTTTCTCATCATTTTCCCTAAATACCCTACTTTATTACTATCTACACCAAAAAAACCGTTTAGTTTATCTGATACATTATTAATGCCATTATTAATCGCGTAATTTTCTATAACTCCCGTACAACCTTCATCAATAGGACTATTAATTTTTCCTTCAATAATTACTTGTTGAATAATTTCTTTTAATAAATCATCTCCAGCAATTTTGAAACTGTCCCAATATTTTGGTTTAGGTTCTAATTCTATTGTTTTATTCTCTTGATTAAGCAAATAATCTGCAATCATAATATCTGTTGTTCCTGCACCAATATCAATAGAACCAATCGTTAAATTAGGTTTATTTTTATAAATGAAATTAGAAATTACATATTGATTACTATTTAATTTTTTAGAAATCAAACTATATAGAAATACTAGTTGACAACTCGTTGCCTCATCGTACATCCAATCTTTACGATCTTCTAATTCTGTGTTTTTCTTTTTTATATCTTCTATTGACGGAATAATCTCTGGCATTTCAAACCAAAATTTATTTTCATCTGAATCGAAATAAAATTTTACATAATTATTCAATAATTTACAAGCATCAACAGCCGCTTGTCTCAAAGCAACTTGTTCATATTGTATCATTGCTGTTGGGCAGGAAATTGTGATTCGTCGTAAAGTTCTTGGAATTGTTAAATTACCATGTTCTTGACGAAAATGAAAAGAATTAATTTGAATATAAGCGTGTATTAACATTTCTAAGAACACAAATTTCATCAAACTATTTCTTGAAAAAAGAGATTTAGATCCAAAAATTTCACCTTGTTTAGTTAATGATCCATCTGCATTTAGTTGCTCTGAAATTCCATTTAAGTAAACTTTTTTGATTCGATTCGTATAATCTGGTGAAAATTCCCATTCTATATTAGATGGATTATTATCCCATAAATATCTTTTTGGACTAGAGTTATATGTTTTTAATTCATATCCTAAATCCAAATTAATTCCTTTTTTGTTGATTAAATCATCTGCCTCGAAACCAATTCGAACAAAACTTGGTATAACAAATTTATTATTGTGGTATTTTTCTTTATTGATCTCTCCAAAATTAGATTCCTTGAAAATCAAATTCATCGGAAAAGGTTTATCATACTCAATGTGAGGTTGAGTATAATCTTGTATAATTAATTTTTTAACCTTATCAAACTGAATATTTTCATTATTATTATTCTCAAACAACAATGCACAAGTAGATGAATTTCCTACATCAATAACCAAGTCTACAGGTATTTTTTTTGTATCATCGGTAAAAAGCTGTATTTCTGGCAAATCCATTAATCTTGATAACCATTTCAGTAACAATAAATAATGAGAAATATATTGTTTAACAGGTTGTTCAAATCTTAAGTCTTCATTATTTCCGTAAAAAACATCTGCTATATACCCTTCTAACCATTTTGTTTGGCTATCATCATTATAAAGAAAATTACTAATCAAACTTTCTTCAAATTTTAATTTATATATATTTTCTTCTGGATTAAAACTTAGTTGCGGACTAGTTTTATCATACTCATTTTTTGCTAAACTTGTATCTATCGCAAGTACAAATTCTGCTTTCGAATAATCTTCATTGCATGTAATAAAAAGGCGAACCCAATCTGTCGGATAAGTTAAATCTTTGTTGATTGAATTATCTTTAAAAAATGGTAACGGAATCCATTTATTGTTAAAGTGTTTTAGAACTTTTTTTAGATTTGATAGTTCATAATATTCAGTAAAAGTTTTACAATCCTCTAAATTTGAATCACTTTTTAATTTATTATTGATAATATAATCCTTTTCAATTAGTTCGTTTTTACGATAAAACAAATCTTCATTATCTGTTTTAACTTTAAAAAGAGGATCATAGATAAAATCAAGTAAGTTATTGTCAAATGGTTGGTGAAAAAATAATTTATTATCTTTTCCAAAATCTAAATCAATATTTCTCGAAAATTTATGGTACTGTATACTCGAATTTGCTATTAAGGAAATTCTTAACATGTAAAAGTTGTTTTTATAATTTGGTTGTTTTAATTATTGTAAATATATAAAATGCATTTAAACAACTATATATTAATCATTACAATATTTAAAAATTATTGGAGATCAAAAAAACAAAATATTATTCAATATTAATTATGGTTTTCCGTAATTGTGGTAAAGTTTTTAGACAATTCTATTTTTTTTGATTAAGTTATAAATGATATTTTAAATTCTTGCACCTATTTATAATGTACATTTTATGAAAATAAACTAGCAAAATAGAGATTTAAGATTATTAACAAGCTCCGTAATAAATGTAAATGCACTAAAATTCCAATAAAAAAAATGCAACCAACTTGTTTCTGATTGATTATTCTTGTTTAATTATAAAATATAAAAAAATATAAAAATTTTTTGAAGCTACTTACTATATAGAAATTATGAATGGAAAGAGGGAGGAGATTTAAGAGGATACGGAGGAAGGGGGTGTATGAAATTAAATAAATATGGTTTATATTAGTAGGAGAATTTAAGTATTAGAGTAGAAATCGGACTAATGTCGGACTATTGAAAAACAAAAAAAGTTAACTATCTAAATACAAGACAATTAACTTTTTAATTGAGGTTCCTAGCGGATTCGAACCGCTGTGGACGGTTTTG
Organism: Algoriella sp.; assembly: GCF_036647415.1. NCBI lineage: Bacteria > Pseudomonadati > Bacteroidota > Flavobacteriia > Flavobacteriales > Weeksellaceae > Algoriella > Algoriella sp. The sequence goes on along the minus strand of NZ_JAVXKG010000017.1, from coordinate 40,848 downwards.
CAGACCGCTACCTAACCGCTCGGTCAAGGAACCATTCCCGTTCTTTTGGATTGCAAATATAAGGATATTTTCAGAAAAAAAAAGTTTAAAACGTTTTTTCTAAAATTACACTTACTTTTTCTACATGTCCACCAATAGGAGGATTCAACTTAGATAATTTTACTTTTGCATACGTAACATTTGTAAGTTCCTGTCCTATACGATCTAAGACACGTTTACAAACATGTTCTAATAATTTTGAGCGAATTCCAACCTCTTCTTTCACAATTTTATTTAACGAAACATAATCCAACGCATCTACCAATTCATCCGATTCGCTTGCTTTTATAAAATCTGCATGCGCTTCCAAATCAACCAAATAATCAGATCCAATACGTGCTTCTTCGTCTAAACATCCGTGATTTGAATAGATTTTTATATTTTCTAAAATAATAATTCCCATAGTCCAAATATAAAAAAGACTTGCGTATTTCTACACAAGTCTTGTATTGTTTAATTTTTTTAACCTTAATTATTTTGCAGATGCAAATCTTTCTGCAACTTTATCCCAGTTAATTACACTGAAGAAAGCCTCAATATAATCAGGACGACGGTTTTGGTAGTTTAAGTAGTAGGCATGTTCCCAAACATCTAATCCTAAAACTGGAAATCCTTGTACATCAGCAACTGGCATCAATGTAGAATCTTGATTTGGAGTTGATGTTACCACAACTTTTCCATCTTTTACGATTAACCAAGCCCATCCAGAACCAAAACGTGTTGCAGCAGCTTTAGAAAACTCATCTTTGAAAGCTTCAAAAGAACCATAAGCAGCATTTATTGCTTCAGCAACTTCTGCAGTTGGTTGATTTGCTCCTCCTGGAGTTAAAATTTCCCAGAATAAGTTATGATTGTAAAAACCACCACCATTGTTACGAACCGCTGGTTTATCAGTTCCTTTTGCTAGAATTTCTTCGATTGTAGCGTTTGCTAAATCTGTTCCTTCTATCGCAGCATTCAAGTTATTTGTATATGCAGCATGATGTTTATCGTGGTGAATCTCCATTGTTTTAGCGTCAATGTGTGGTTCTAAAGCATCAAATGCGTAAGGTAATTTTGCTAATTCAAAAGCCATAATATTTTATTTTTTTAGATTTATTTCTTGCATAAAGATAATCAATAACTCAACAATAATAATTCCGAAGTGATAGAATTTTAACATTATTTAATAGTAAAAGCTTATTTTAGTAAAAGATTCTAAATTTTTGAAATGAAAATACTTTGGAAAATAATAAAATGGTTCATCATAATCATTTGTGTATTAATCCTAATTCTTTATGCTACAGGAAATGATTACATTTTTCGTGGCGTAAAACTAACTTATCTTAAAGGTGAAAAAACTGCAAATATTGATGATTATAAAGATTTTGATAATAATATAATTATGGCTGGAGCACCACGCGTTTGGCAGCAACATTTAGATTATAATCAATTTCCGTTATCTCCTAAATTCGAAAAAGAAATGAACGATTTCGGAACTGCAGGTTTTATTATCATTAAAGACAATCAAATCTTAAGTGAATATTATTTTAATGGTTATGCTCAAAATGATTTAACAAATTCTTTTTCTATGGCGAAAACTTTCACAACAATGATGTTAGGAAAAGCGATTGAACAAGGATATATCAAAAGTTTGGATCAAAAAATAACAGATTTTTTACCAGAATTTAAAAATGATAAATTTGGAGCTGAATGTACAGTTGGCGATTTATCTGCAATGACATCTGGTTATGATTGGGACGAAGATTATTATTTCCCACTAAATCCTACCGCAAAAGCGTATTATGGCGATGATATTATAAAACAAATGTTAGATAGAAAATTTGTTGCTCAGCCTGGTGGACATTTCAAATATCAATCAAGTGACACACAACTTTTAGGAATTGTAATAGAGCGTGCGCTAAAAAATAAATCATTATCACAATATTTTCAAGAAGAATTTTGGCAACCAATGGGTATGGAATTAGACGCACAATGGTCGAAAGATAATCCGAAAGGAATGGAGAAAACCTATTGTTGTTTCAATGCAACTGCACGAGATTTCGGAAAACTTGGACAATTATTATTGAATGATGGAAATTGGTACGGAAAACAAATTTTAGATTCTGCTTTTGTCAAGAAAATGGTTCTTCCAAACGCAAAAGCTTTCGCGCCAAATGAACCAAAAATTTATGGATATTCGGTTTGGATGGATTATGATTACAAAACACCTTTTTACTCTATGTTAGGGCATTTGGGACAGCGTGTAACGGTAATTCCTTCAGAAAAAATAGTGATTGTCCGAACTGGAAAAACACATAACGACCAGCCTAATAATCGTCCAATTGCAGACGGCGATGTATATCGATTAGTGGACGAAGCGATGCGTATTAATCAAAAAGTAAAAGAAAATGATCCAACGAATTCCTTACAGTAAAATATTATTTTTAGATATAGAAACAGTTCCACAAACTGATGATTGGAATCTTTTATCCGAAAGAACACAAGCTCTTTGGGAAAAAAAAACGGCTTTTCAACGCAATAATAATGAAGTTTCTCCAGAGGAATTTTACCACGAACGTGCTGGTATTATGGCAGAATTTGGAAAAATAGTTTGTATTTCTGTCGGAATTATTGTCAAAGATTCTTTTATTCATATCAAAAGTTTTTATGGTCATGATGAAAAGAAATTATTAGAAGATTTTAATTCTATGTTAGTTGAAAACTTTTTTAAACCAGATCATATTTTATGTGCGCACAACGGAAAAGAATTTGATTTTCCTTATATCGCTCGTCGAATGTTAATTAATCAAATAGAAATTCCGACAATTTTACAATTATTTGGTAAAAAACCGTGGGAAATTCAACATTTAGATACAATGGAATTATGGAAATTTGGTGACTATAAAAATTATACTTCACTTGATTTATTGGCTAATATTTTCGAAATTCCAACGCCAAAAGATGATATTGACGGCTCTCAAGTTGCACGTGTTTATTATGACGAAAATAATATAGAACGTATAAAAGATTATTGCGAAAAGGATGTTATAACGCTGATTAATGTTTTCAGAAAAATGCGCTACGACGGATCTTTACAGCGAAAAGAAGATTTATAAACAACAAAATCCGCTTATAAAGCGGATTTTGTTGTTTATATAGTGTAGAAAAATTAATTTTCATCATCAGAGGCAGAATCTGGCTCATCTTTATAATTTTCAATAAATTCTTCTTTTACTTTTAATTGTACTTGTTCCACAGAATTGCGGTACATTTTGATAATTGTCCCTGTGTATTCTTCTAAATCAATCAAATCACCTTCAACTAATTCACGATCAGGATAACTTTCAGAAATCAATCCAGCCAAAGTATCATAAAGTTCGCTTTCTTCAAATCTAAATGGAATTAAACGATTAATATCACTTATTACATTGTGTGCATTTACATTATAAACACCTTCTGAAACACGAGAAACTATCGGATCTTCATTATCATATTCATCTTGAATTTCTCCAACCAATTCCTCCAAAATATCTTCCATCGATACAATTCCTGCAACCTCACCAACTTCATTCGTTACAATTGCAAATTGCATGTGTTTTTTCTGAAATTGTTTCATTACATTTTTAATCAACGCGTTTTCTGAAATAAAAATTGGCTCACGCAACAAACCAGAAATATCTGTTTGATTTGGATTTTGAAGTAATTGTTTGATTAAATCCTTCGCGTAAATAACACCTTTTATATTATCAAATTCATCTTCGTAAACTGGATAGCGCGAATAACCTTCATTTATAGCAAAATCTAACGCCTCTTTTACAGGCGTGTTGATGTTGATTGCTGATACATTTTTACGCAAAGTTTGAATATTCATCACACGACGATCATCAAACTCAAATACATTTTGAATTAAATTACGTTCAGACTCCTCTATTGCTCCACCTTCAGTACTTTCTGTGATAATCATTTTCAATTCTTCTTCTGAGTGAATTTCTCCACCATGAATTGGATGAATACCAAAAGCACGTAAAATAACATTTGCTAAACCATTCATCAACATAATCAACGGTTTGAAAACAAAATAAAATGCGCGAAGTGGCCAAGCTACACTAAATGTAGTTTTTGTAGGATATTGAATTGCAATAGATTTTGGTGCTAATTCTCCAAATACAATGTGTAAAACTGTAATAATAACGAATGCAATAGGAAAAGCAGCATTATGAGCAATTACCGTCCAAGATGGCGATGTTAAACCAAAAATTTCAAATAATTTTATAATAACTGGCGAAAGAGAGCTTTCTCCAACCCAACCCAAACCTAAAGAGGCAAGTGTTATACCTAATTGTGTTGCTGCAAGGTAAGAATCTAAATGACTTACGATAAGTTTTGCAACGTTAGATGTACTTTCATTAATGTCTTGATTAACTTCAATTTGCGACGAACGCACTTTTACAATTGCAAATTCTGCTGCAACGAAAAAACCATTTAATAAGACAAGAAAAATTGTTAGCAAAAGTTTTGCTATAGAAATTTCATCGGTGACATTGTGATTAGCAACTAAAAACAATGTCGAAATCTGGGAGTATGTATCCATTCTTCGAATTTAAAATCTGGCATGTTTAAGTTTTTGAAAGCCAGAGAATCATTTCATCTAAATTAATAAAAAAATTAAAAATTACAACGTTTTGATTCGTAACAAATTTATGAAATAATTAAATACAAAATTTGAGAATTTAATGATTCGGAAAAATGCCTAAAAAATCACTAAATTTCCACTTCATTTCAAAGCATTCAATTTCATGCAAAAGCAAGCGTTAGAATATATCATTGAAGTAAAAAATCTTTCGATTTCTTTCGGAGATAAACAGGTTTTAAATAACATCAATTTCAAGGTTCATCAAGGTGATACATTAGGAATTGTAGGAGAATCTGGCTCGGGAAAATCGTTAACTTCTTTGGCTATTATGAGTTTATTGTCTCCAAATGCGACAATTGATCCAAAAAGTGAAATTCTTTTTCGCCAGAATGATGAAATGATTGATTTATTAAAACTTTCGCCAAAAGAATTAGAAAAAATTAGAGGAAATGAAATTGGAATGATTTTTCAAGAACCGATGACTTCTCTTAATCCAAGTTTGCGTTGTGGCGAACAAGTTGAAGAAGCGATTCGTTTACATCAAAATTTATCAAAAAGTGAAGCTAAAATAAAAGTTATTCATCTTTTCGAACAAGTAAAATTACCAAATCCAGAACGTATTTATAAAGCTTATCCACACGAATTATCGGGCGGACAAAAGCAACGTGTTATGATTGCGATGGCGATTTCTTGCGAACCAAAATTATTGATTGCAGATGAGCCTACAACAGCTTTGGATGTAACCGTACAAAAAGCAACGTTGGATTTACTGAAAGAATTACAAGAAAAACACAATATGAGTATGTTGTTTATTTCGCATGATTTGGGTGTAATTGCAAATGTTTGCGAAGAAGTTTTGGTCATGTTTCGTGGAAATGTAGTAGAACAAGGAAAAGTGGAAACAATTTTCAATCATCCAAAAGAAAACTACACAAAAGGTTTGATTGCTTGTCGACCAAGATTAGACGAACGTGCGAAACGTTTGCCAACTGTGAAAGATTTTCTGGAGAATCAAGATTTCAAAACTGAAATTTATACAGAAGAAGAACGAAATGAATTTCATGAAAAAATTTATGCAAATCCACCAATCTTAGAAGTTAAGAATCTAAAAAAATATTTTTATCCTTCAACTTTATTCGGAAATGCAAAAAATCCGAGTGTAAAAGCTGTAGATGATATTTCGTTTAAAGTATATCCTGGCGAAACAATGGGTTTGGTTGGAGAATCTGGTTCGGGAAAAACAACGTTAAGTAGAACAGTTTTGTTGTTAGAAAAACCAACAGCTGGTGAAATATATTATAAAGGAATAGATATTACAAAACTGAAAAAAGAAGAAATCAGAAAATTAAGACGTGATATTCAAATTATTTTTCAGGATCCATATTCAAGTTTAAATCCTCGTCAAACAGTTTTACAAATTATCACCGAACCTATGCAAGTGCATAAAATTGGAAAAAATAAAACTGAACGAATAGAAACTGCTGCAACACTATTAGAAAAAGTAGGATTAACAGTTCAAGATTTAGACAAATATCCACATGAATTTTCAGGAGGGCAACGTCAACGTATCGGAATTGCACGTGCATTAGCACTGAATCCTCAATTCATAATCTGTGACGAATCTGTTTCGGCATTAGATGTTTCGGTACAAGCACAAGTTTTAAACTTGTTAAATGATCTTAAATCAGAGTTTGGGTTTACCTATATATTCATCTCGCATGATTTGGCTGTTGTAAAATATATGAGTGATCAATTATTAGTGATGCAACATGGCGAAATGAAAGAATTAGATGATGCGGATAAAGTTTATGCACATCCCACAACAACGTATACAAAAGAATTGATAGATGCTATTCCGAAACTATAAACGGAAGTTGTAGAAAAGACAAAAGGGTATGAAATAAATTTCATACCCTTTCTAATATCCAATAATTGGAAGCTATTGAATATATATTAAAAAAAGCATTCAAAGTAGAATGCTTTTTTGTAGTCCCTAGGGGAATCGAACCCCTCTTTCTAGGATGAAAACCTAGTGTCCTAACCGATAGACGAAGGGACCTCCTTTCGTATTATTGTGGTGCAAAAATAAGCGTTTATTTTTACTTACCAAACAATTTTCGAAAATTTTTAATATTTTTTTTTATTAAGCCAAATTTGTAGTCCCTAGGGGAATCGAACCCCTCTTTCTAGGATGAAAACCTAGTGTCCTAACCGATAGACGAAGGGACCAACTTAAATATGAATTAATAATTCGTATATTTTTTTTTAAAGAACGTCTGTACTTTGCTTTGGGATTTTCAGAAAAGTCGATGTATAATTCTAAATTATTGAACCAAGTTGAATTATACAGCGACATTTTCATTCCCGATTAATCATCAAAACAAATATGATTAACCTTTACAAACAAAACACAAAAAACAATTTCCTTTACACAGTATTCTACTGGTTGTTTAATTAAAATCAACAACTATGAACAAGGAAAAAAAAGATTGCAATAAATGCAATCTATCTATTAATTTGTAGTCCCTAGGGGAATCGAACCCCTCTTTCTAGGATGAAAACCTAGTGTCCTAACCGATAGACGAAGGGACCACTTATATCTTTTATTAAGCTAATCCAGCGATGTGCTTAGCTAACTTAGATTTTAAGTTTGAAGCTTTATTCTTGTGAATAATGTTTCTTTTAGCTAATTTATCAATGATTGAAGAAACTTTTGGAAAAACTGTTTCTGCTTCATTCTTATCAGTTTCAGTTCTTAAAGCTTTGATAGCTGTACGAGCTGATTTGTGATAATATTTATTACGATCGCGTCTAACCGCTGATTGTCTAATTCTTTTTAATGCTGACTTATGATTTGCCATAACTTTAAATCTCTTTCTATTTTAGTTTGCAAAGATAAATACAAAAATTCAATCTTTCCAAAAAAATCTTACAAATTTCTAAAACACTTTTATGTAGCCCATAGGAGAATCGAACTCCTGTTTCCAGGATGAAAACCTGATGTCCTAACCACTAGACGAATGGGCCGCATGACGACTTACATTTCTTGTGAAAAGCGAGTGCAAATTTAGAACTATTTTTTAACTATCCAAATTAAAATGAACTATTTTTCGAATAAATAAATGTTAAAAAATGTTAAGGAAGTTAATATTTTGTCAAAATGAAACTTATATAGAATGAGTTATAGTATTAACAACTACTTTAGCGTCACTATTAAAATTTATACAAAGAAATCTCAATATATGAAAGCATCGATATTAGGTGTAGCTGCAGTAGTGTGCACGATGTTTATTACATCATGTTCATCTTTGACTCCTGTAAATGAGGCTACAGAATATTCCTCGAGAAGTTTCATTCCGAAACCAAGAGCTATTGAAGCTCAAGCTAAAATAATCAATAAACATGCCAATTTAGATATTTCGCCTATCGAAATTAACGATGAAGCAAAATCTATGGTTGTGTTAAACAGTGTTTTAGAAGAAACTAATGATTTATTCGCAGGATTTTTATTAAAAGAAGCAGAAACGTATATTGGTACACCATACCGATACGGAGGCACAACAAGAAGTGGTATTGATTGTTCTGCCTTTGTTAGAAACGTATTTGAAAGTTTTAATAAAAACTTACCTCGTGTTTCAGCTGATCAAGCAAGAGAAGGAATTGCAGTTTCTACGGATGATGCAAAAGAAGGAGATTTAGTTTTCTTTGCGACAAGAGGAAGAGGAAGAGTTTCACATGTTGGTATTGTACATGGAAGAAATGCTGACGGAGTTTTAGAATTTATTCATTCTTCTACATCTCAAGGCGTTATGGTTTCTTCTTTAAATGATAAATACTGGGGACCTAAATTTCTATATGTTAAGAGAGTTTTATAATCGAACATAATTTTATAATCATAAAAAAAGCATCAAGTTATCTTGATGCTTTTTTCGTTTTGTATATTTTTATTACTTTCTGTTATCTTTCAATACCATTCCAAAAAGTACAATTAGTGGTAAAATCATTCCTATAATATAATACGTATTGATTTGTAGAATTGTTGGATAATAAATAACAGTTGCTAACATCCCGACAATTGCTCCTCCTAAATGTGCTGAATGTCCTATATTACCAAGGTTTGTTCGCATTCCGTAAACTGAATATCCTAAATATAGAATTCCAAAAACCCATGCTGGAATTGGAATTGCAAAAAGCAAACGAAGCTCCATTTCAGGAAATGCAGCAATTGCAGCAAATAAAATTCCTGTTACTCCTCCCGAAGCTCCAACAGCGGAATAATAATTTTCTTTTTTATGAATTAATAATGATAATAAATTTCCGCCTATTACTGCTACTAAAAATATTAACAAGAACATTCCGTAACCCATTTTTAGATTTCCTTGAGAAAAATCTCCGAAAAGAAAACCTTCTGGACTTGCAAAAAAACCAATTACTGTATTTGCAAAAAAGTATAAGGTTAACATATTAAACAACAAATGTGTAAAATCTACATGTAAAAACCCTGAGCTTAAAATCCTATAATATTCTTTATTATGTATAATTGAACCAACTTGAAATTTATATTTATCAAAAAAAGCATGATCATTAAAGCCTTTCCAGCTTACTAATATATTAAGCCCAATAACGCCTAATGCAACAATCGATATATCTCCCATTTATTCTTCTTCTAAAATTTCTTCTTCGTTATTATCTTCATCTATTGTATCAAATAAAGTTGGTTGCGTATCATCTTCAACTTCCTCCTCTATTTCATCAGGTTCATCAAAAGGCAAAGGTGCTAACACATTTATTTGCTTCAATTTATATGTTGTTAATTGATTTCCTTGCGCTTTTATTCCTTTTACGGTAATAAATTCTTCTACATTAATCACTTCTGGATCTTTTTCAAGACCTTTTATTTTCGGAAAAATTAATTCAATAACTGGTAAATAATCAGTTGAAATCACTTTTATTGACGATTTATCATCCTCTAATGTATAAAATGCTTGTGGTGAAAAAGTATCTTCTAAAAGAAAACGTTTCACAAAATAACGGTCTTTTTCAGCATCATAATAAACACAAGAAATAGGTTTTGTAGGTTTCCATTTTTCAATAATTTCTAATTCTTCATCAAAACGATTACTCAATTCGAACGAAACTAATTTGGCTTCACCTTTTTTATTAATTGTTAAAATTTTATCTTCTCCTTTGAAAGATCCCAATAAAATTCCCAATCCATCAGCGTTAAGACGTTTTGTATCTGTATCAAACCAAATTTGACGAGGCGCTAAAGTTGAAACACCCTCCTCTTTTAACTCGACTTTTTTGATTGGAAATTTAGTCACTAAGTTTCCTTTAGAAGCACGACCTTTTATCGCTAAATCGGCAAAATTAATATCAAATTTTAACTTTTTGATGCGTTGATGTGTTTTCAAAATTACTGAAACTACTTCCGCTTCACCATTAGGATTTGCCGAAAAATAAAGAACTTCAGAACCTTTGTTACCAGCCGTCAAATCGTATTCTTTATCGCGTGTAATTCCCGTAACAGCAAAACGTTTTTGATAAGCTGGACCATTTTTACCATCGCGATAAATTAAATTATAGATGGTACGTTTATCATTTTTGTGCCAAATATCGATGTGAATAATTCCTTTTCCTACAAAAGTTTTTGCGTCAACTTTTGTTACAATCATCGAACCATCGTCTTTGAAAACTACGATATCATCAATGTCAGAACATTCAAATAAAAATTCGTCTTTTTTGAGAGAAGTTCCGATAAAACCTTCTTCTCTATCAACATAAAAACGTGTATTTGCTACTGCAACTTTTGTCGCGTCAATTGTATCAAACGTTCTTATTTCTGTTTTACGCTCTTTTCCTTTACCGTATTTCGTCTTTAGATTTTTGAAATATTCAACTGCAAAATCAATCAAATTAGCTAAATGATGTTTTACATTTTCGATTTTTTCTTCTAAAGATTCTATATACTGTTGCGCTTTATCTAAATCAAATTTAGAAATACGCTTAATTCTAATTTCTGTTAATCTGGTAATATCTTCTTCTGTAACTGGACGAATTAAATGCGCAATATATGGCTTCAATCCTTTATCTATCGCAGAAATAACACCTTCCCATGTTTCTTCTTCCTCGATATCATGATAAATTCTATTCTCGATAAAAATTCGTTCTAACGAAGAAAAATGCCATTGTTCTTGCAATTCGTCTAACTCAATTTCTAACTCACTTTTTAATAATTTTACAGTATTGTTTGTGTTATGCGTTAAAATCTCTGTGACAGTTAAAAACTCTGGTGTTTGATCGGTAATAACACAGGCGTTTGGTGAAACCGAAATTTCACAATCTGTAAACGCATAAAGTGCATCAATCGTTTTGTCTGGACTACTTCCCGGAACAAGATGAATCAAAATTTCAACCTCAGCGGCTGTATTATCTTCAATCTTTTTTATTTTTATTTTACCTTTTTCATTTGCTTTCAGAACAGAATCAATCAAAGAACCCGTTGTTGTACCGAAAGGAATTTCAGTAATTTTTAAGATTGTTTTGTCTTCTTGTGAAATTTTTGCTCTAATACGAACTTTTCCACCGCGAAGACCATCATTATAATCAGAAACATCAATTGAACCAGCCGTTAAGAAATCTGGGAAAACCTGAAATTTCTTTCCTCTAAGATGCGCAATTGAAGCGTCAATCAATTCAATAAAATTATGCGGTAAAATCTTTGTTGATAAACCAACTGCAATCCCTTCTACTCCTTGCGCTAAAAGCAAAGGAAATTTTATAGGAAGATCTATTGGCTCTTTATTACGACCATCATAAGAAGGTTGCCATTTTGTAGTTTTAGGATTATAGACAACTTCTAATGCAAATTTAGTTAAACGCGCTTCTATGTAACGAGAAGCCGCAGCACGGTCGCCAGTATAAGTATTACCCCAGTTTCCTTGCATATCGATCAATAATTCTTTTTGACCAATTTGCACCATTGCATCCGAAATCGCCATATCTCCATGTGGATGATATTTCATCGTATTTCCGACAATGTTCGCTACTTTATTATATCGTCCGTCTTCTAACTCGCGCATCGAATGTAAAATTCGACGTTGAACTGGCTTCAAACCATCATAAATAGACGGAATTGCGCGTTCTAAAATTACATAAGAGGCATAGTCAAGAAACCATTCTTGGTACATACCAGAAACTTTCTTGATGCTCTCTTGATTGTCTTGCATCATGTTAAATTACTACTTCTACGTTAGTTTTGATATGATAATTAGTTTCTACAATTTTATCTAACTCACTCAAAATACTATTAATATTAAGTTTAGAAATATAAGCTAAACGAAATTTTACTTTTGTTAATTGTGATGGATTTTTTTTACTGTTGATGTAAAAAATTATTCCTTTTGAAATTAATCCGTTCTGAAATTCATATTTGATTAATTTATATTTTGGTAAATCAATTTTATTTGATTTTGAATCAAGAAATGATAAAAAACCAACATTTTTTGTCTCAAAGGTTATTGTTTCACCTTTTGTATCTATTGCAAAAAATTGATTGCCCATTCTTGAGCTTAAAAAAATCAAGAATACAATAAATAGAGTGACCACATAAGGTGGTATAGTATGGTATTTATTAGGCAAAATACCAAAATACATGATAAGGTTTAGAATGATTAAAATAACGATTGAGAAATTCAGCGCTTTAAAAAGCTGAATTACATTTTTATTATTCTTTTTCATAATTAATATAGGTTTTAGGTAAAGATTGGTTTGATTTAATTTTTTATAGACTCTATTGCTAAATTATTAATAATAAACTCTTGTCTTGTTGGGGTATTTTTTCCCATATAAAATTCTAAAAGACTTTCTATTGTTTGATCTTTACCGATCATAACTGGCTCTAAACGAATATCTTTTCCGATAAAATTTTTAAATTCATCTGGAGAAATTTCACCAAGACCTTTAAAGCGTGTAATTTCAGGGTTTTTAACTTCTTCCAATGCTTTTAGACGCTCTGGTTCTGAATAACAATATCGCGTTTCCTTCTTATTTCTCACACGGAAAAGTGGCGTTTGCAAAATATACAAATGTCCTTCTTTTATCAATTCTGGGAAAAATTGTAAGAAAAATGTAATAATCAACAAACGAATGTGCATACCGTCTACATCGGCATCAGTTGCAATAACTACATTATTATAACGTAAATCTTCTAATCCTTCTTCAATATTAAGTGCCGCTTGCAAAAGATTAAACTCTTCGTTTTCGTACACAATCTTTTTTGATAATCCATACGAGTTTAATGGTTTTCCACGTAAACTAAAAACGGCTTGCGTTTCTACACTTCTACTTTTGGTAATTGATCCACTTGCTGAATCTCCCTCTGTAATAAAAATTGTAGAATCAAGTCGTAATTCCGCTTTTGGATCATTATAATGTTGGCGACAATCTCTTAACTTTTTGTTGTGTAAACTTACTTTTTTGGCACGATCTCGGGCTAATTTTCTAATTCCAGAAAGTTCTTTACGTTCTGTTTCAGATTGTTTTATTTTACGCTCAAGCGCTTGTGCAACTTCAGTATTTTTATGTAAAAAATTATCAAGATTCGTTTTGATAAAATCATTAACAAACGTACGAACCGTCGTCATTCCTGGTCCAATTTCGTTAGAACCTAACTTTGTTTTGGTCTGAGATTCGAAAACTGGCTCAATAACTTTTATAGCAATTGCTCCAATAATTGATTTTCTGATATCAGCAGGATCATAATTTTTGTTATAAAATTCGCGAACAGTTTTTACAATAGCCTCCTTAAAAGCTGTTAAATGCGTACCTCCTTGCGTTGTATTTTGTCCATTCACAAAAGAATAATAAGTTTCCGAATATGATTTCGAGCTGTGCGTCATCGCGATTTCAATATCCTCTCCTTTAAGATGAACAATATCGTAAATCGTTTCTTCCTCTATATTATCTTTCAATAAATCCTTTAAACCATCTTTCGAAAAGAATTCTTCTCCATTGAAAATGATTTTCAATCCTGGATTTAAGTAAACATAGTTTTTCAACATTTTGTCTACATATTCTTTTCTAAATTTGAAATTAAGAAAAATCGTTTTATCTGGAACAAATGTAATTTTAGTTCCTTTGCGCAAAGACGTTTCTTTTTCGTCTTCTTGCCCGATTAAATTTCCTTTTTCAAATTCTGCAATACGGGTTTTTCCATCACGAATAGACTGTACTTTAAATGATGATGACAACGCATTTACAGCTTTTGTACCAACACCGTTCAATCCTACAGATTTTTTAAATGCTTGCGAATCGTATTTACCACCAGTATTCATTTTAGAAACAGCGTCAACCATTTTTCCTAAAGGAATTCCACGTCCATAGTCACGAACAACTACTTCTTCTTCGCGCAAATTAATCTCAATTGTTTTTCCTGCACCCATCACAAATTCATCGATACAGTTATCTACAATTTCTTTCAGTAAAATATAAATACCATCATCCTGCGACGAACCATCTCCTAGCTTCCCGATGTACATACCAGGTCGCATACGAATGTGCTCTCGCCAGTCTAAGGTTTTTATATTATCCTCAGTATAATTTACTTGATCTATTTCTGACATTTGAGTTGTTAAGTGTTTTTAAACGAGTTTTACAAAAATAAGAAAAATTTAATAAAATATTATGGTTTATTGTTTTGATTTTGAGTAAAATCACGCTAATTTAACTTTATGATAAAATCAAAGCTACCACACGTTTCTACGACTATTTTCTCTGTAATGAGCCAATTAGCACAAAAAAATAATGCTATAAATTTGGCGCAAGGTTTCCCAGATTTTAATACAGATTCTGAATTAATTAACCGTTTAAATTATTATTCGACACAAAATTACAATCAATACGCGCCAATGTTTGGCGTCGAAAAATTAAGAATCTTACTTTCCGAAAAATATTCTAAACTTTATGATTCTGATTATGATTTTCAGAATGAAATAAATATAACATCTGGTGCAAGCCAAGCCATTTTTAATGTCATTTCTACTTTAGTTTATCCAAATGATGAAGTAATTATTTTTGAACCTGCATACGATTTGTATCAACCAACGGTCGAATTATTTGGAGGAAAAGTTATTCCTATTCAATTAAAATATCCCGAATATTCTATTGATTTTGAAGAATTAAAACAAAAAATAACGGATAAAACGAAATTAATTATCATCAATAATCCGAATAATCCATCTGGACGAATTTTATCTGAAGAAGATTTAAAGCAATTTGAGAAAATTATCAGTGAAACAAACGCTTATATTTTGGCTGATGAAGTTTATGAACACATTACTTTTGACGGAAAACAACATCAAAGTTTTGCGAAATTGAAAACCTTAAAAGACCGTGTTTTTATAGTTGGTTCATTTGGAAAATTATTTCATATTACGGGTTGGAAAATCGGTTATATTTTAGCTGAAAAAGAATTGATGAAAGAGTTTAGAAAATGTCATCAATTCAATACTTTTTCTACACATACTCCATCGCAATATGCAATTGCAGATTATATGGAAAACCCCGATCATTACTTATATCTGAATGATTTTTTCCAAGAAAAAAGAAATCTTTTTATTGATGGATTAGCGTCTACATATTTTGATATTTTACCATGTGAGGGAACTTATTTTATGAGTGCAAATTATTCAAAAATAAGTAATCTATCCGACGATGAATTTGCAAAAGAATTAACCATAAAACATAAAGTTGCAACAATTCCGTTTTCGGCATTTTATCAGGATAAAACAGATCATAAAGTAATCCGTTTTTGTTTTGCAAAGAAAGATGAAACTTTAGAACAAGCTCTAGAAAAACTAACCAAATTATAACAAAAAAGGCGTTTATTATAAACGCCTTTTCTTAAAATTATTTTTTAATTATTTTTCTTGAAATAACCTCATCATTCGTATAAAAATTAACGATATAAATACCTTTTGGTAAATTTGAAATGTTCATTTCAGAGTGATTTACATTTGAAATAAGTTTTCCTGACAAATCAAATAATTTCACTTTTTTCACATCATTTAGACCTGATATTTTAACCAAACCATTCGCTTCATCTTGATAAACAGCCACTTTTGATTTATTAACATCATTTGTTGATAATTGAGATTGGGTAATTACAACATCATCTAAGCCAATATAAAAAATATCTGGTGATTTATAATGTCTAAAAACCAATTGAATATTTTGTCCTGCATAGCTCGAAATGTCTACATTAACGTTTTTCGCAACATCTTCATAAGAAGCATCTAATGTTTCTTCAAAAACTGGTGTTTCCGAACCTGTAAAAGTTGAATTAGCAGGAATTGCATAAACCGCATAATGTTCATTAAACAATTCAACATCTCCAGAAGCTACTTTAAAATCTAACATAATATTATTTCCTTCTGGTAATTTTATTGAAGGACTTGTTAATGTATTATCAGGATCAAAGGCGTCAAAATACCATGAAAAAGACGCTGCAAAATCTCCAGAAAAATTAGGTAACTCATTTTCTACTGCATTTAAGAATTCCCAGGTATCATCGTCTCCATCTCGATCTCCTATTGTCCATAGCGCTTGTTTTTCTGGAGTATCAAAATTCTCTTCGAAAATTACTGTTTGCGCAGACAGTTGAGAAGTAAGCATTAAAGCACTTAAAAAAAATAAATTTTTAATCATATATAATTGTGTTAAAATATTAATTGTGATAAATATATATAAAAAAAGGCTCAATCAAAAAGATTGAGCCAAACATTAAAAAAATATATTATTTTATCTTATACATTAAATAAGAAGTGCATAATATCACCATCTTTTACAATGTAAGTTTTTCCTTCTACGTTTAATTTTCCTGCTTCACGGCATTTAGCTTCAGAACCGTAAGTAATAAAATCTTCAAATTTAATTACCTCAGCACGAATAAATCCTTTCTCGAAATCAGTGTGAATAACTCCTGCAGCTTGTGGTCCTGTAGAACCTTTTTTGATTGTCCAAGCACGTACTTCTTTTACACCCGCTGTGAAATAAGTCTCTAAATCTAACAATGTATAAGCCGAACGAATCAAACGATTAACTCCTGGTTCTTGTAAACCTAATTCTTCTAAAAAGATTTGACGTTCGTCAAAAGTTTCTAATTCATTGATGTCAGCTTCAATTTGCGCTGCTAAAATTAACACTTCTGCGTGCTCATCTTTTACGGCTTCTTTTACTTTCTCCACCCATTCGTTTCCATCTTTTGCCGCAGCTTCATCTACATTACATAAATAAAGCACTGGTTTAGCCGTAATCAATTGTAATGTATCTACAATTTCTTGCTCTTTTTCATCTAAATCCATTTCACGAACATTCTTCAACTCCTCTAAGTGAGCCGTAACAGCAGTTAAAATTTCTACTACTTTTTGTTCGTCTTTATTTCCTGCTTTCGCTGCTTTTTTAGATTTATCAATACGTTTTGTAACTGTATCTAAATCTTTTAATTGCAATTCGATATCAATCGTTTCTTTATCACGAATAGGATTAATAGAACCATCAACGTGTGTAATATTTTCGTTTTCGAAACAACGTAAAACGTGAATAATTGCATTACACTCGCGGATATTTCCTAAGAATTGGTTTCCTAAACCTTCTCCTTTACTCGCTCCTTTTACCAATCCTGCAATATCAACAATCTCTACAACTGCTGGCACAACGCGCTCCGGGTTCACAATTTCTTCTAATTGATTAAGACGAGTATCTGGCACAGAAACAGTTCCTACATTAGGTTCTATAGTACAGAAAGGATAGTTTGCCGATTGTGCTTTTGCATTTGACAAACAGTTAAATAAAGTAGATTTACCTACGTTTGGTAATCCAACAATTCCACATTTCATATATGATGTATCTTATTTTTAAACAATTGAATAATAGAACTTCTGTCCTAAAATTTGGTGCAAAGATAATGATTTCATTTTTTAATCTACTAACGTGCAGAAACTCTGTTCAATTTTATATTGAGAATATTTCCCGAAAAAGACTTCATTTCACCTAAAAAACAATCGCAATTTGGTTGATAAATCAAACTATAATAATTGGACGATTTATCTAAATTAATTTTTCTGAATTTGAGTTGAGGATACTTAAAGCCTACCGAATCTGTTTTATCTTTTTCGTAACCATCATTAAAGTCGAATTCAATTTTCAATGTATTTTCATCTTTTTTAATATCAATCAAAGCTGCATTGTGTGTCACGGGAACACTTGTTTTCTCGGTTTTATATCCTAAAAATTCTTGTTCCCATTTTCCTTCAATTGTTTTTATTTTATTTGACGCACAACTTGTAAATAAAATCAGTATTCCAAATCCGTAAAAATGTTTCATAAGGTGTTAGTTTTTTATTGAAAATACTATTTATTTATTAAATTTACTTAAATACTTATTATAATGAAATTAAAACCTTTAATCGTTAGTCTTATGATTCTTTTTGCAGGAATTGTAAACGCACAAACAGCAACAGAAATATTAGCGAAAGCTCAAAACCAAGCGAAAGTCGAAAATAAAAATGTCTTTCTAATTTTTCATGCCTCATGGTGTGGTTGGTGTAAAAAAATGGAAAAAAACATGGACGATCCTATTGTAAAATCATATTTTGATTCTAATTATGTAAAAACTTTTATCACGGTACAAGAACGTGCAGAGAAAAAGAATTTAGAAACACCTGGTGGTGCAGAAATTAACGAGAAATTAGGTGGAAAAGATCAAGGTTTACCATTTTGGGTGATTTTAGATGCAAACGGAAAAGTTTTGGAAGATTCTCGTGTAAATGGTGAAAACATTGGTGGTCCTGCTTCTGAAGATGAAGTTGGAAACTTAATTGCAAAATTAGAAACAACATCGAAAAATGAAAAAGTTAATCCAGAAAAAATAAAAGAAGTTTTTATCTTGAAAAAGAAATAAATTTATAACAATAAATCCGCTCTACGAGCGGATTTATTTATTTTGTTAAAACATGAAAAGCTTCTTCCAAGTTTTTATATTGTCCTTTAAATTCTTCTATAGATTGATCTGCAACAATTCGTCCATTATTCAACAAAATAACACGTGAACAAAGCGCTTCCACTTCCTGCATAATATGAGTAGAAAGAATAACGGTTTTCTCCTTCCCTATTTCCTTTATCACTTCTCTAATCTCTATAATCTGATTTGGATCCAAACCATTTGTAGGTTCGTCTAAAATCAAAATTTCTGGGCTAGAAATTATCGCTTGCGCTAAACCAACACGTTGTTTATAACCTTTAGATAATTGATGAATTTTCTTATGTTTTTCTGGCGTTAAACCAACTCTATCTATCACTTCGTCAATTTTTGACTTCGGTACTTTTCTGATATTCGTAACAAATTCTAAATATTCTTTCACATACATATCCATATACAATGGATTATTTTCTTGTAAAAAACCAATTAATTTCTTTGTTTCAATTGGCTGAGAAGAAACATTGTAATCATTTACCGAAATTTCTCCCGAATCGGGATTGATTGCATTGGTAATACTTTTCATCAAAGTAGATTTTCCAGCACCATTAGGCCCTAATAATCCTACTACTTCTCCATTATTTATCGAAAACGAAACTTTATCTAAAGCTAACTGTTCTCCGTATTTCTTTGTTAAATCTTTAATAACAATTCCCATTTGATAAAAATTTTTTGATAAATTTAGTAAAAAATAGTTGTTCATTTAGAAAATAAATATCTAGATTTGTAGCTCAAATTTATAGAGAAACCAAGAATGACAACATTCAATTATTTTAACGCATTTTTCTTTTACTTTTTTGGATATTATCCAGGAGAGCAGGGACTGCGTTGTCAAAATTGATTGTTAACATCATATTAAGATAATATAAAGTCCCACGTTTGTGGGACTTTTTTTTTGCACAAAACACATGAAAACAAAAGTTGCAATACAAGGATATATTGGCTCATATCATCACGAAGCTGCCAATATTTATTTAGGAAATGATATCGAAATTGTAGAATGTGACACGTTTAAAACTTTAGCAAAGTCGCTTGCAAAGGGAAAGGTAGATAAAGCAATAATGGCAATAGAAAACACAATTGCTGGAGCTATTTTACCAAATTACGCGCTGTTAACAAAATATAATTTAAAAGTTGTTGGAGAAATTTATTTATCAATTCAACATCAATTGATGGTTAAGAAAGGACAAAATTTAGATGATATAAAAGAAGTTCGCTCTCACCAAATGGCTTTATTGCAATGTGATAAATTCCTTGAAAAACATGCAAATTGGCGCATTGTGAATGATATTGACACAGCTTTAACAGCAAAAGATATTGTAAATCAAGATTTGAATGATGTTGCAGCAATTGCGTCGAGAAAAGCCGCAGAAGTTTATGGATTAGACATTTTGGCATCGAGCATACAAACTTTTCAAGATAATTTCACACGATTTTTTGTTTTGCAACGTGAGCATAACGATTATGAAGATTTTAATAAAGTTTCGATGCGTTTTTCGGTTCCACACAAATCTGGTGCTTTGGTTGATGTGTTAAATCAAATTGCAGAATGTGGAATTAATATGGACAAAATACAATCTGTTCCGATCATAGAAAAACCTTGGGAATACTCTTTTCATATCGATATTACATTCGAGCAAAAAGAACAGTATTATGAATTACTTGGAAAAATTGCACGAAAATTAACTGATTTAGAAATATTAGGCGAATTCAAAAAAGGGAAAGAATGATAGCAGAAGCCCAACGATTACAAAGTGTTCAGGAATACTATTTCTCACAAAAATTACAAGAAATAGCAAACATGAAAACCGATATTCCAATTATTTCATTAGGAATTGGAAGTCCAGATTTACAACCTCATCCATCAGTTATAGAGGAATTAATCAACAGCTCACAAAGCGGAATCAATGGTTATCAGAGTTATCGCGGAATTCCAGAAATGAGGGAAGCTATTGCAACTTTCTATCAATCAAAATTTAATGTAGACACAAATCCGTCTACAGAAATTTTACCGCTAATAGGATCTAAGGAAGGAATTATGCATATTTCTTTGGCTTTTCTGAATGAAGGTGACAAAGTTTTAATACCAAATCCTGGTTATCCGACCTATACTTCGGTAACAGAATTAGTACAAGCAGAACCGTTGTATTACGATTTGAAAGATGAAAATGATTGGCTACCAGATTTTGATCAATTAGAAAAATTAGCCGAACAAAAACCGAAAATTATGTGGCTTAATTACCCACATATGCCCACTGGAGCAAAGGCTCCGAAAGACGTTCTTAGAAAATTAGTAGAGTTTGCAACTCGTCATCAAATCTTAATCGTGAATGATAATCCATATAGTTTTATCCTAAATGATGAACCGACAAGTATTTTGTCTATAGATGGCGCAAAGGACGTTTGTATTGAATTGAATTCGTTAAGCAAAACCTTTAATATTGCTGGTTGGCGTGTCGGAATGGTAATTGGAAAAGAAAATTTTATCAATTCTATTCTAAAAGTGAAATCAAATATGGATTCGGGAATGAATTTTGCGATACAAAAAGCTGCTACAAAAGCACTTTTGGTTGACGATTCTTGGTACGAAGTGTTGACAAAAATATACGCAGAAAGACGAAAAGTAATTTGGGAAATTGCTGATTTGTTAAACGTAAAATACAACGAAGATTCTGCCGGAATGTTTATTTGGGCAAAATTACCAGAAGGCATAAATGATAAAGATTTTATTGATACTATTTTATATGACAAAAAAGTATTTATCACACCAGGAAGTATTTTTGGAAGCAATGGCGAAGGATTTATCAGATTTTCACTTTGTGCACCAATAGAGAAGTTAATTGAAGTCAAAAAAAGATTAGAATCATGAAAACAATTTCAGTCATCGGACTTGGATTAATTGGAGGTTCTTTCGCTTTAGCCTTAAAAAAAGTTGGCGTTGCCGAAAAAATTATTGGTATAGATAAAGATGTAAAACATCAAATTGAAGCCTTAGAATTAGGAATTGTAGATGAAATTGCAGAATTGGATGAAGCTCTAAAACAATCAGATTTGGTTGTAGTAGCAGTTCCGATAAATTCTATTCAAAATGTTTTACCAGAAATTTTAGATAAAATAAATGATAAAACAATTGTAATGGATATGGGTTCTACAAAAGCTGGAATTTGCAAAAAGGTTTTGAATCATCCCAAAAGAAAACAATTTGTTGCAACGCATCCTATTGCAGGAACAGAAAATTCGGGACCAAAAGCTGCATTTCCAGAGTTGTTCTTGAACAAAGTTGTCATTTTATGCGACGTTGATAAAAGTGAAAAAGACGCGGTAAAAAAAGTGAAAAAAATTTACCAATCACTTTGGATGAATGTTAGTACAATGACTTCAGAAGCTCATGATGCACACATTGCGTACGTTTCGCACCTTTCGCACATTACGTCTTTTGCTTTAGGACAGACGGTTTTGGAGGAAGAAAAAAACGAAGAAGCTATTTTTGATATGGCAGGTTCTGGTTTTGAATCGACGGTTCGTTTAGCAAAAAGTTCTCCTGATATGTGGACGCCAATTTTGATTCAGAATCGAGAAAATTTGCTTAATGCAATAGACGCTTATCAAACACAATTATCAAAAATTAGAAAAATGATTGATGAAAAAGATTCAGAAAAAATTCATCATTATTTAAAAAACACAAACGACATACGTCGAATATTAAATAAATAATTACTCTCAAATAAATAGATTTTAAACCTTAAATTTGCAAATGTTATGGAAAATAATAACTGGATAAAAGAATACGATAAACCAATGATCATCGCTGGACCTTGTAGTGCAGAAAGTGAAAAACAAATGATGACAATCGCCGAAGATTTGGACAAAGATTATGTACAAATTTTTCGTGCTGGAATTTGGAAACCTCGTACAAAACCAAATTGTTTTGAAGGAGTTGGTGCAATTGGACTAAACTGGTTGAAGAAAGTAAAGGACGAATTCGGAATGAAAATCGCAACTGAAATCGCCAATGCAAATCACGCTAAATTAGCGTTAGAATATGATGTTGACGTTCTTTGGATTGGTGCTCGTTCTACTGTAAATCCTTTTACGGTACAAGAAATTGCTGAAGCTTTACGCGGAACAGACAAAATTGTATTAGTAAAAAATCCTGTAAATCCAGATTTAGATTTATGGATTGGTGCTTTAGAGCGTTTAGAGGCTCAAGGAATCAAAAATTTAGGTGCAATTCACCGTGGTTTTTCTACGTATAAAAAGACTAAATACCGCAATAACCCACAATGGCAAATTGCGTTAGATTTCAAAAATAAATTACCAAATATTCCTATTATCTGTGATCCATCTCACATTTGTGGTAACAGAGAAGGTTTATTTGATGTTGCTCAACAAGCATTCAATTTTGAATACAATGGATTGATGATAGAATCTCATAACAATCCAGACGAAGCGTGGTCTGATGCAGCTCAGCAAGTTACTCCAGCTCGTTTATTAGAGATCTTGAAAGATTTAGAAATTCGTCAATCTGATGATCCAGACGCAATTTACAAAACTGGAATAGAGAATTTACGTCATCAAATAGATGAGTTAGACAACTCTATTTTAGATACTATTTCTCAACGAATGAAAGTTGCAAACTCTATCGGAGAATTGAAAAAAGATCATAACGTTGCGGTTTTTCAACCAGATCGTTGGAAACAAATCAAAGACAACTCCATAAAAGCAGGAGTTTCTTTAGGTTTATCTGAAGATTTTGTTGATAAATTGTTACAGGCAATTCACCAAGAATCTGTAGCGCAACAAAACCAAATTATGGTTAAAAAAGAAGAAAAAATATAATACATATTGAAAGGAATTGTAATAAAATCTACTGGTAGCTGGTACCATCTTCTTACAGAAGATGGTGCGACTTACCAAGCAAGAATAAGAGGGAAGTTTAGAATAGCGAACATCAAACACACTAATCCTATTGCGGTTGGTGATGAAGTTGATTTCGAGATTGATAAAGATGATATTGCCGTGATTACAAAAATACACGAGCGCAAAAATTACATCATCAGAAAATCGGTAAATCTTTCCAAAAAAACACACATTATTGCCTCAAACATTGATGTTGCTTTTTTGGTTGTAACACTTTCTAATCCAAAAACTTCTTTTGGTTTTATTGATCGATTTTTGATCACAGCAGAAGCTTACCAAATTCCTGTCGTTATTTTATTCAATAAAATTGACATTTACAAGGAAGATGAATTAGCAGATTTAGCTATTTATAAATCGATTTACAATTCTATCGGATATGAAAGCATGGATATCTCAGCAGAAACTGGTCTAAATTTAAATTCCGTAAAGGATCAAATGAAAGATAAAGTAAGTTTAGTTTCCGGGCATTCTGGTGTTGGAAAATCTACGTTATTGAATGCTTTGAATCCTGAATTAAATATTAAAACTCATCAAGTTTCTGATTTTAACAGCAAAGGACAACATACCACTACTTTTGCACAGATGTACCAATGGCCTTTTGGTGGCTTTATAATTGATACACCTGGTATAAAAGAGTTTGGTTTAGTTCATATTGATAAATCTGATTTACAAGGTTATTTTCCTGAAATTCTAGCCTTGAAACACGAATGTAAATTTGATAATTGTATTCATCTTAATGAACCTAAATGTGCGGTAAAAGACGCTGTGAAAAATGAAGAAATTGCCATTTCTCGCTACGAAAATTACCTTACTTTTTTGGAGGAAGAAATTTATAACGAATAATTATTCTAATCTATAACTAACTCCAAGTCCAAAAAATAATCCTGATTTTATTTTATTGTCATCAGTATAAGCGACATCTTTAAAATCATCATTTAATACCTGATAACGTCTAAACATTGCGTAACCCGCTTTTGCATTTAACCAAAATTTACCACTAAAATTGTATCCAAATGTTGGCGCAATAGTTATGTTAGACGTTTTCATATAAATTTGTGGATTAGTTTCTAATCCTTTATCTGTATGGAAAATTGCTGCATCAAGATTGTAGCTCAAACCATATTCTATCTTATCTGTTGGCGTCAAAATAACATAAGCAAAACTTGGTAAAATAGCATTAATTCTTAATTTTTCCGTTTCATATCTCAAATAACCTAAAGGAATTATTGTATTTTTATTCAAATCATTATTATACGAAACTCCAAGACCATAAGAAAGTTTTTCTATTTTTTTAGATGATTTTATTCCAATCAGATTAAGGCTCGGGAAAATTCCATATTTAGTAGAATTATCAGAAAAATCAGTTCTAAGATTTGCTCTTGGTGAAATAATCATTTCCCAATTTTCAGCCAATTTCTGGCGAATAATTAATCCCAATCTTATATCATTTAATTGATCTGGAAAAATTTCTTCCGATTTTTCTAAATCATACATATACGATTTGTAATTGATATTTGTATAAACCTCTGTTGTTTTTGTAAGATCAAATTTTGGTAAAATTACATTGGCTTCTATAAGATTCAAAGTCGCTTCATTATCTATTTTATCCATTTTAGAATTAGGAAAATAACTGTAATTTACATAAATAGGATCGTTATTTGTTTGAGAAAACAGCGTGCTTGTAAACGCTAGAAAAGAGAATAAGGTAATTTTTTTCATGGTAGCTTTTTATTAATATAACACTAAAATAGCGTTTATTTTGATATAATCATAAATATCTAATCATTTGCAATTGATTATATTAAATAAAACCGCAAAAAATTAAATAAAAACATATTGTAAAAATTAAGATTTTTATTTATTTACTCAGAATACGGTTTCCCGTAAAATATATCTTTTTGTACCATCTACCTTTGTTAAAATTGATGAAGATGGATAATTTATACATACAAGTTGCTTTAGATTTTGTGGAATGTACAAAAGAACAGAAAATAAAATTCACTAACCATTTAGAATCGATTAACTGGCAATCTATCAATCCAAATACATTATGGAATGTTGCTTGCCATGATCAAAATGATCACTTAGAAATTATTCATAAAATTGAAAGAGAATTATTAATTGCGAAAGAAATTTCGAATCTTTATGAATTAGATTATGTTATAATTTCTCCAGAAGACATCTATTTTAATCAACTGAATTAATATATAAATAACTTTTACCTATTTTACAACGCTATAACTTTATCCTAACAAAGTTATAGCGTTTTTGTTATTGCTTCAAACCTCTTAAAATTATTTAAATAAAATCATAAAAAATCACTAAATTTCTACTCATTTTATCTAATTATAAGAAACATAATATGCGAACGATCTTACAACGTGTTCAACACGCGTCTGTAACTGTAGATGGAAAAATTACAGGAAATATTAATCACGGAATTTTAGTTTTAGTTGGTTTTGAACCTGAAGACATAAATGAAGATTTTGAATGGATCATAAAGAAAATAATACAATTAAGAATTTTTAATGATGAAAACAACGTGATGAATTTAGATATACAACAAACTAATGGAGAAATTTTAGTAATTTCGCAATTTACGTTGCATGCAGCTGTTAAGAAAGGAAATAGACCTTCTTATATCAAAGCGTCGAAACCAGATTTAGCAAATGAGCAATATGAAGAATTTTTAAATCTTTTAGAAAATAATTTCAAACCTGTACAAAAAGGAATTTTTGGCGCAGACATGAAAGTTGAATTGCTAAACGATGGTCCAGTAACCATTTTTATCGATTCTAAAAATAGAGAATAAACGACTAAACACTAAAATTAATAATGAAAAAAACTCTACTTTTTTCCACATTTATTTGTTCATTTATTTATGCACAAAATTATGCTGTAGATCAAATTCCGGCAGATTTGGTAAAAGACGCTTATGCGGTTGTTCGTCAAAACGACGAAAAAATTGAATTACTAAAAGTCGACGAACTAAAATACACAGAAAATGTTGTTGTAACTGTGCTAAGCAAAGCTGGAGACAACTACGTTGGCGCACAAGCTTACTACAATCCAAATACAAAAATTGATGTATTTGAAGCTACACTATATGATGCTTTTGGTAAAGAAGTAAAGAAATTTAAATCAAAAGATTTATTAGATCAAAGCGCTGTTTCTAACGGACAAATGTATACAGATGATCGCATAAAATATTTAAATTTTACACCAACATCTTACCCGTATACCATCCATTATAAAATTACAACAACAACCAAAAATACTATAGGAATACCAAAATGGTTTCCGATAAAAGCACCAAATCTTTCCGTAGAAAAATCGAGTTATCAGTTTTCTAATAAAACAAATGCTACAATTCGTCTTAAAGAAAATAATTTTACTGGATTTAATATTCAAAAAACGGGAGATCAAAACAATTTAAACTATACATATAATCATATTCCTGCTTTTAACGAAGAAGATAAAATGGTTAGTATTCGTAATATTTTCCCAAATGCAATTTTAGCTTCAAATCAAATCAATATTGATGGTGTAAAAGGAAATTACGACAATTGGAACGATTACGGAAAATGGACGTACACTTATCTTGTAAACGGAAAACAAGATTTTACTTCGCCTCAAAAAGAATATTTTAAAGGATTGGTAAAAGAAGCAAAATCTGACAAAGAAAAAGTTCAGATTCTGTACAAACATTTACAGAAAAAAGTACGTTATATTGGTGTACAACTGGGTATTGGAGGACTTTCCCCTTATCCTGCGTCTTATGTAGAAAGCAAAAGTTATGGTGACTGTAAAGCGTTAACAAACTACATGCTATCTATGCTAGATGCTGTTGGTATAAAATCGTATTACACCGAAGTACACTCTGGCTCTTCGCCAAAAGACATGACCGAAGATATGATGTATTTACAAGGTGATCATGTTATTTTATATGTTCCACTAAAAGACGAAGATATCTGGTTAGAAACTACAAGTCAAACTGCTGCATTTAATTATTTAGGTGATTTTACAGCTAATCGTAAAGTTTTTATTTTAGATGAAACTGGTGGAAAAATAATTCCTTCTCAACAATTTAAGCCAGAAACAAATCAATTATTGGTAAATGGATCAGCTACTATTTCTGCTGATGGAACACTTAATACAAAGCTATCAGAAGTTTCTAAAGGTTTGATTTATGAAAACCTTGCACGATATGCCCAATTAACGGAAAAGGATTTGGATTTAAGATTAAAAAATCGTTTTTCTAATTTACAAGGAATTAAATTTAATAAGAAAGAGTTTAATGACAATTGGAATGATGCAATCTTTACGTCAAATTTTGATTTTTCTGTTCCAAATTATGCGAAAATTCAAGGAAATAATATTATCATCAATATCATTCCTATTAATCGTGAAGAAACTTCTTTGAAAAAAACAAAAGATAGAAAGTTCGATTTTAAAGTTGAATCTGGTTATGTTGACGAAGTTTCTTATGTATTAACTATTCCAAGTGGATATAAAGTACCACAGCATTTTGAAACTATAAAAGTAAAGTCTGTTTTTGGTGAATATAGCTTAGAAATTAATCCAAAAGATCAAAATAATTTCGAAATAAAAAGAGTTTACACACAATTAACCGGTGATTTTTCTAAAGAAAAATACAACGAATATGTCGAATTCAGAAGACAAATTGCAGGTTATGATAATACAAAACTATTACTAGAAAAACTATAATAACACTTATGAAGACATTAATAACACTTGTAGCTTCTATTGCTACGTTATCTAGTTTTGCACAAGATGTAAAATTTGGAAAAGTAACAAAACAAGATTTTGAGAAAACAAAAAGTACCATACAAACTGATGCTCCAGCCGAAGTTCTTTATGCAGATGGTAATTACAAAATTAGTTTTAATACAAACCAAGGTGGTGTAGAACAAACAAAAAAAGTTTTTTATCGCGTTATTGTTTTT
This sequence comes from Algoriella sp., assembly GCF_036647415.1. Lineage (NCBI taxonomy): Bacteria > Pseudomonadati > Bacteroidota > Flavobacteriia > Flavobacteriales > Weeksellaceae > Algoriella > Algoriella sp. The sequence continues at coordinate 12,272 of NZ_JAVXKG010000017.1, read as the reverse complement.
GATAAGGATAAAACACCTGATGATGTATTAAAAATAGAAATTCCATTATACAAAGGAAATGGATCGGGTAATGAGGATAAAATTTTATCACTTAAAGCCGTTACATACAATCTCGAAAATGGGAAAGTTGTAGAACAAAAGGTCGAGAAGAAAGATATTTTTACAGAAAAAGTTCATCGTTTTTTAGACAAACAGACGTTTTCATTTCCTAATGTAAAAAACGGCTCTATTTTAGAATATACATACGAAATTCTTTCTCCATTTTATAGTGATACAGATACATGGTATTTTCAACAATCTGTACCAGTTGTAAATAGTAACTTTACTTTAGAATCTCACGAATTCTTGATTTATCAACATGATTTACGAGGTGGATTTTCCCCAAAAGTAGTTAGAGATTCAAAACAAGATACTTATACTTTAAATGAATTTGTAAGAGGACGAAATTCAAATACGAGTGTATCTGAACAAAAATTATCTATAAACACGGTAAAATATACTCTAACAAACCTACCAAACTATACAAGAGAAGCTTACGTATTAAATTCTCGCAATTTATTAGCAAGTATACGTTTCGAATTATCATCATATATAGTTCCTGGTAGAACCACTGAAAATTTTTCGACAACTTGGGAAAAAATTGGAAAGGACTTACTAGACAATGATAACTTTGGACGAGAACTTAACGGAAATGGTTTTTTAGATGAACCTGTAAATGCTATTATTGCAGGAAAAAATACGCCTGAAGAAAAAATGCAGACTTTATTTGATTATGTTCGCAATACTTACACATTCAATGATTATGTAAGTAAATATACTGATAACGGAATTAAAAAAACATTTAATGAAAAATCAGGAAACTCTGCAGATATTAATCTAATGTTAATCGCTATGCTTCGAAAAGCTGGTCTTGATGCAAATCCTATTGTTTTAAGTACTGTTAATAATGGTGTTTTAAACTATTCTTTTCCTTCTCGAAATAAATTAAATTATGTAATTGCTGGTGTAACAATCAATAAAGAGTTTTACTTGATGGATGCTACAGACAAAAACTCTCAAATTAATTTATTACCTATTCGCGCTATTAACGATAGAGGATTTATGGTAACAGATAAAGGAATGAAAGAAATTACACTTCGTAATTCTACTATGTCGGCTGATAAAAAAACAATTACAGCAGATCTTAAAGCAGACGGAAATCTTACAGGAATATACTCTAGTGTACGCGACAATTATTTCTACATGTCCGATTTGAATGATATCGCAAATGATCCTAAAGCATTCGAAAAAGAATACACAGAAGATTATAATTTTGAGATTTCTGATTTTAAAACACAAGACAATAAACAAAATTTAATTCGTCATCAATTCAAATTTAATGATGTAAAAGTAGATGTTGCAGGAAATAAAATTTTATTCAATCCATTCTTATTTTTAGCTAATACAAAGCATAATCTAAATTTAGAACAACGTAATTATAATATTGAATTTGGTGCACCTACAACGAATACAAACACCATCAAAATAAAAATTCCAGAAGGATACAAAGTAGAATCTTTACCTACAGAAAAGCAATTTACAATGCCTGATCAAGCTGGTGGATATGCTTATAAAGTAATCGAAAAAGATGGTTTTATAATTGCTCAAGCGCAAAAAATAATGCCTTATAGTGTTTTACCTGCACAGTATTATAAACCTTTAAAAGAATTTTTAACAAATATTATTAATACAGAAGGACAACAAGTAATTTTGGTAAAACAATAATCAAAAAAATTATAACTCTAGACTAAAACCACTCATTGAGTGGTTTTTTATTTTGTACTTTTAGCTTCTCAAACAAAAAATAAAAATCATGAGTCTTCAACAAGCACAATTAGATGTCGATAATTGGATAAAAGAACATGGCGTTCGTTATTTTAATGAGCTAACAAATATGGCACAACTTACAGAAGAAGTTGGAGAAGTTGCGCGTATTATTGCTCGTAGATATGGGGAACAATCAGAAAAAGAATCAGATAAAAATAAAGATTTAGGCGAAGAATTAGCCGACGTAATTTTTGTAGCAATTTGTTTAGCCAATCAAACTGGTGTTGATTTAGAATCTGCTTTTTATAAAAAGTTAGATTACAAAACAAAACGCGACCACGATCGTCATCAAAATAATGATAAATTAAAATAAAAATGATTGAAATTTCAGCACATCAATCCCCAATAAATAATCAATTAGCCGTTACAGGCTCTAAAAGTGAAAGCAATCGTTTATTGTTATTAAATCAATTATTTGAGAATGTTTTGAAACTCGAAAATGTTTCAAATTCAGAAGATTCTCAATTGATGCAAAAAGCATTAGCAAACCAATCAGATTTAATCGATATTCATCACGCTGGAACAGCAATGCGTTTTTTAACTGCTTATTATTCTATTCAAAATGATAGAAATATCACGCTTACAGGCTCAGAAAGAATGAAACAACGCCCAATAAAGGTTTTGGTTGATGCATTAAACAAATTGGGAGCAGAAATTTCGTATCAAGAAAATGAAGGATTTCCTCCATTACAAATCAAAGGGAAAAAAATAACTCAAGATTCTATCACAATTCCATCAAACATCAGCTCGCAATATATCTCGGCTCTGTGTTTGATTGGAACGAAATTAGAGAATGGATTAACGATTAATTTGGATGGAAAAATAATTTCAGTTCCATATATTCAAATGACTATTCAATTATTAAATAGAGCTGGAATTAATGCAAATTTTGAAGGAAATACAATTTCAATTCCTTTCACAGCATCTATTCAATCTCAAACAATACAAGTTGAATCGGATTGGAGTTCGGCTTCATATTATTACAGCTTGATTGCTTTAGCTAAAAATTCTGAAATTAAAATTTCTACTTATTTCGAAGATTCTTTACAAGGAGATTCTGCCTTACAGACAATTTATACGGACAATTTTGGCGTAATTTCTACTTTTGAAAATGGAATTTTAACGTTAAAAAATAATCCAGAATTTCAATTTAAAGAATCAGTCGAATTGAATTTAATCAACACTCCAGACATTGCACAAACTATTGCTGCAACTTGTGTTGGATTGAAATTAAAATGCCATTTAACAGGTTTAGAAACGCTAAAAATTAAAGAAACAGATCGTTTAGTTGCATTAAAAAATGAGTTAGAAAAATTTGGAGCAATTATTACAATTACAGACGATTCTTTAACAATAGAAGGTTATCAAGATTTTACTGAAACACCAACTTTAGAAACTTATAACGATCATCGTATGGCAATGTGTATGGCACCACTGGCACAGCTTTTTACAATAAGAATAAAAGATGAAATGGTAGTAGAAAAATCCTACCCAACTTTTTGGGAAGATTGGAAACAATTAGGTTTTACTATAAAATCAATTTAAAATAATACAAAAAAATCCGCTTAAGTAGCGGATTTTTTAATGATATAGAATTAAGTTTTATTCAAAATTCTGCATATTCACTAAATTCGCATAAACTCCATTTTTTTCTATAAGCGAAGAATGACTTCCTTGTTCTATAATTTTACCAGCGTCCATCACAACAATTTTATCTGCTTGTTGAATCGTCGATAAACGGTGTGCAATAACCAAAGAAGTTCGGTTTTGCATCATATTATTCAATGCACCTTGTACCAATTTTTCAGATTTTGTGTCCAAAGCAGAAGTTGCTTCGTCTAAAACCATAATTGGCGGATTTTTATACACTGCACGCGCAATACTCAATCGTTGTTTTTGACCTCCAGAAAGCTTTCCTCCTCCTTCACCAACAGATTCTTGATACTTCTCTGGCATTTTTACAATAAACTCTTCTGCATTCGCAATTTGAGCGGCATGTTCTACTTTTTCTTGACTCGGATTTTTATCTCCTAAAGCAATATTATTAAAAATAGTATCATTAAATAAAATTGAATCTTGCGTTACCAATCCAAATAGGGTACGATAATCGTTTAATTTGACATGTTTGATATCAATTCCATCAATCAAAATCTCACCAGATTTCACGTCCCAAAATCGTGTAATTAAATTTGCTAAAGTCGATTTTCCTGAGCCAGATTGTCCAACCAAAGCCACTGTTTCTCCTTTATTTATTGTTAAATTAAAATTCTCAATAACATTATGTTTTCCATAACCAAACGTTACATTTCTGAATTCTATTTTATCTTCAAAAGCATCAATTCCTTTTGCATTTGGTAAGTCTTTTATCGAAACATCAGAATCTAATACATCAAAAATTCGTTTTGCAGAAACTTCTCCTTTTTGTACATCTGATAATGCTTTCGAAAAACGTTTAATCGGATCTAATAATGTATAAAAAGTTGCGATATAAAAGATGAATTCTGAACCTGATAAACCATTTCCTTCTAATGATAATTTTCCTCCAAAAAATACGATCAAACCAATTGTTATTGCACCTAAAAACTCACTTGTTGGTGAAGCCAAAGCACGTTTTTTCATTACTTTTTGCAAGTATTTTCGATACAAATTTATCGACGTATCGAAACGACCTTTTACTTGATCTTCTGCATTAAAAATCTTAATAATTTTAAGCGAAGTCAACGTTTCATCAACATAAGCAATAATATTTGATAATTCATCTTGCGCGTGTTCAGCAGCTTTTTTCAAGCTTTTACCAATCAATGAAATGATTGTTCCCATTATTGGAAATACCAAAATAGCAAATATTGTTAACTGATAACTTATTGTAAATAAAAACGTTACAAATACAATTATCATAATTGGTGAACGCACAAGCTCTACAAAAGAATTCAGAATATTAGATTCTACTTCGTTAACATCACTCGAAATACGGTTTATCATATCACCTTTTCGTTTTTCTGTGAAGTATGCAACAGGTAAATCGATAATTTTATTGTGAATATCCACACGTAAATCGCGTGTAACACCTGAACGCAAATCGACTAAACATGTCTCCGAAAGAAAACTGAAAATATTTCTGAACAAAAATGCCACAATAAATACAACACAAGAAATTGCCAAAACATAAACTGGTCCTTCGGTTTGCGAAAGTTGATTCATATAATATCCTGAATATTCAGAAAAGAATTGTTTCAAATCAACCAAATGCCCCGAATAAATTGGTTTACTCGTAATATGTTTTTTATCTTCTCCAAAGAGAACGCTCAATATAGGCATCATAAACGCTAAAGCAATAATGTTAAATAATGCATATAATAAATTGAAAATAATTGCCGTAACAAATGATGATTTGTAAGGTTTTATATAAGAAAATGCTCTGTTTTTATATGAACTCATTGATTTTTTTTAAAACGCTCAAAAGAAACTTTTGAAGCTACAAATTTACGCAAAAAAAATAATGACTACTTTAAATATAAAATAGTCATTATAGAGTAAAAATTTTGTGGGTTTGATTACTCAGAGTAACCTTTTTTTGTTTTTATTTAACTCGTTGCCAAGTTTGTGTTCTTCCTACCAATGAAATTCCAATGTAACCTCTTACATCTAATTTATCACTTCCATTTAGGGTCATTTTTGCTTTGTATTCTTTTCCTTTATTAGGATCTAAGATTTTACCTCCACTCCATTCATTTCCATCTTTTTTAAGACCAGAAAGAATTTGCATTCCTAAAATTGGTTTATTTTTTAATGCGCCAGCACATTCTGTACATTTAGCATTTTCTTTTCCTTTTGTTAAAATCCTAGAGACTTTACCATAAAGTTTACCATCTTTCTCGAAAATCTCTACGTAAGACTTCGCCTGTTTCGTTTCATCATCAATTGTTTTCCAAGTTCCAATTGGCGATTGCGCATACATTAAAGATGTCAACATAAAGAATAATCCGAATAAAATTGACTTTTTCATATTTTTATCCTTTAAAATTTATTTCACTAAAGTATATTAAATTTTAGTGTAATCAAAACACTACATCTAAATTTTTACAAAATTTAATTATTTTACATAACAAAACACAATTAAACAACTCAAAAACAATTAAATAGCTTTAAATAAAATTATAGATAAATTTTTAATAACATTATTCATTAAAGACAATTTAGTGTAAACTATGCTAACATAATAATTATTTTTAAAATCTATATTTTTATAAAATAGATCATTTATCATTCTTTATATCTACATAAATTAAATTTTATAAAAATGCGAAAATGACCTATTGTCAAAATGTCTCCTTTTTTATTTTTTAACGTCAAAAAGTCAGTTATTTTAAATTAAAATCAGTTTGGAATTTTTTTTGATGACTATTAAACACAATCAAACATAAAAAACTAAAAAACAATGGATTTTAATCAATTTACTATAAAAGGGCGAGAAGCAATTCAGTCCGCCCAACAAATTGCTGTTGAGCATAAAAATCAAGCAATAGAGCCTGCCCATATTTTTGGAGGAATGTTGGATGTTGATGAAAATGTAATTTCATTAATCTTAGAAAAACAAGGTGTTAAAATAGATCTTTTAAAACCGGAATTAGACCTTGAGATCAATAAGTACCCAAAAATTGAGGGACAGCAAGGAAATCATCTTTCTAATTCATCTAATCAAATTCTGCAAGTTGCAAAAGAAATTGCAAAAGAGATGAATGATGATTTTATCACTTTAGAACATTTATTATTAGGTTTAATCAAGAATGTTTCGCCTGTAAGTCAATTACTAAAAAACAAAGGCGTTACATTCGATAACACAAAAAAACTAGTAACAGAATTGAGAAACGGAGAAAGAGTAACTTCTGAAAACGCAGAAGGCACATATAATTCATTAAATAAATTTGCTAAAAACTTAACAGATTTAGCAAAAGAAGGAAAGTTAGATCCTGTAATTGGACGTGATGAAGAAATTCGACGTGTATTACAAATTCTATCTCGTCGTACAAAAAACAATCCGATCTTGATTGGTGAACCTGGAGTTGGTAAAACTGCTATTGCAGAAGGATTAGCGCATAGAATCATCAACGGAGATGTTCCTGAAAATCTATTAAACAAACAGATTTTCTCTTTAGACATGGGAGCTTTGGTCGCGGGAGCAAAATATAAAGGGGAATTTGAGGAACGTCTAAAAGCGGTTGTCAAAGAGGTAACTTCTTCTAATGGAGAAATAATTTTGTTTATCGATGAAATTCACACGCTGGTTGGTGCTGGTGGTGGAGGAGAAGGTGCTATGGATGCTGCAAATATCCTAAAACCTGCCTTGGCTCGTGGTGAATTACGTTCTATCGGAGCAACAACGCTTAACGAGTATCAAAAATATTTTGAGAAAGACAAAGCCTTAGAACGTCGTTTCCAAAAAGTAATGGTGGAAGAGCCAGATGAAGAGTCTGCAATTTCTATCTTACGAGGAATTAAAGATAAATACGAGCAACATCATAAAATCGGAATTAAAGACGAAGCAATTATAGCAGCTGTTAAATTATCAACTCGTTATATTACAGATCGATTTTTACCTGATAAAGCGATTGACTTAATGGACGAAGCCGCTTCTAAATTAAGAATGGAAATGAATTCTAAACCAGAAGATTTAGATAAGTTAGATCGTCGAATTATTCAGTTAGAAATCGAAATTGAAGCAATAAAACGTGAAGATGATGAGAAAAAATTGAATCTTTTGAAGGAAGAATTATCTAATCTTCAAGATGAAAGAAGTCAATTAAACTCAAAATGGCAAGCAGAAAAAAATCGTGCAGATGAAGTACAAGATTTGCGTAAAAATATCGAAAACATAAAATTTGATATAGAACGTGCAAAACGTGATTATGACTATGCTACAGCTTCTAAATTAGAATTTGAAGATTTAGTAAATGCTAAAAAAGATTTAGAAGATGCCGAAGCAAATCTTGAGAAAAATTCGCAAAACAAGTTGGTAAAAGAATTTGTTGATTCGGATGATATTGCAGAAGTTGTATCAAAATGGACAGGTGTTCCTGCTCAGAAAATGATGCAATCTGACCGTGAAAAACTCTTAAATTTAGAAGAACAATTACACAAACGTGTTTTAGGTCAGGAAGAAGCAATTACAGCTGTATCGGACGCAATTCGTCGTTCTAGAGCGGGATTAAGTGACGAAGGAAAACCGATTGGTTCGTTCTTATTCTTAGGTTCTACGGGTGTCGGTAAAACCGAATTAGCGAAAGCTTTAGCTGAGTTTCTATTTGATGACGAAAACGCAATGACACGTATAGACATGTCCGAATATCAAGAACGTCATGCTGTTTCACGTTTGGTAGGAGCACCTCCAGGTTATGTTGGTTATGATGAAGGTGGACAATTAACAGAAGCTGTTCGTCGTCGTCCATATTCTGTAATTTTGTTAGATGAAATAGAGAAAGCACATCCAGATGTTTTCAATATATTATTGCAAGTTTTAGATGATGGTCGATTAACAGACAACAAAGGACGCGTTGTTAACTTCAAAAACACGATAATCATTATGACGTCTAACTTTGGTTCGCATACTATTTTAGAAAAATTTGCAGATATTGATGAAAATAATGTTGGACAAGTTTATAATGAAACAAAAGAGGTTGTTTTTGACGAATTGAAACAAAATTTCCGTCCTGAATTCTTGAATCGTATCGACGAAATTATTTTATTCCGTCCGTTAAGCGAAAATCAAATTTCTGGAATTGTAACAATCTACTTGAATGCTGTAGCTAAAAAATTAGCTCTTCGTGATATAACACTAGATATTACACCAGAAGCAATAGATTATTTAGCGAAAAAAGGGTACGATCCACAATTTGGTGCACGACCATTGAAAAGAGTTATTCAACAAGATGTTTTGAATGAACTTTCTAAAGAAATTTTAAAAGGTGAAATTAATGATAATGATGCCGTTTTAGTTGATTATTTCGATGAAAAACCTGGTGACAATAAATTAGTTTTCCGAACAAACAAATAAGAGTACTAAGTTTTAATAAAGAGTCCGTTAATCTGTTAATTTACAAGATTAACGGATTCTTTATTTATGTAAAACATAATAGAAGTCATTATTCAAGACTAAAGTTAATTGTAACTTTGCATCTTTATATATAATTTATAATCAACATGTTTAAAATAATAATAACAAGTATATTACTATTATTTAGTTCAATAATTTTTAGCCAGGTAGGTATTGGAACTAGCACTCCAAATGTTTCTTCTATTCTAGATGTTAAATCATCTACACAAGGAATATTAATAACTAGAATTGCATTAACCAATACAACAACTTTTACTCTAGCAGGTTCTACAACAACTGCACAACAATACGAAGCAAATTCTATGCTTGTTTACAATACTGCAACGAAAAATGATGTAACAGAGGGATACTATTATTGGAAACAAACCGATGCTGCAAATGCTGGTAAATGGATAAAAATGATGAATGGACAAGATAATGTTCTTTCTGCCATCAACGGATTAAATATTAATTCTAACCAAAATGTAGCATTAGGTGGTGCTTTAACAACTCCTACAACAGTTGCTACAACAGCTACAAATACACTTGCTCTTAGCGGATTAACAAACGGAGATTCTACTACAGATAAAGTTGTAGTTGCAAGTACAAATGGTGTTTTAAAAGCTGTAAATACTGTATTACCAAAAGTATTTTACATGCCTTCTATCACAATTGATGTATCAACATTAGGAACTGGACGTACAATAGATTTATATAGTCAATATTTATCTCAATATTCTACACCAAGAGTAGCAAGTAGCGGTGCTCCTGCGACAATTCCTTCTTACACAAAAGATCAATTGTATTATTATGTAACCTATTTTGACCCAACAGTTTTCAATGTAACATCTATAAGTGCAGATGGCGTTATGACGTATAATGTAATTGGATCTGCCACTTCTGCATCGTATATGAATATTGTATTTGTCGTAAAATAATGAAGAATTTATTTATAATACTAATCGTATTGATTGGATCTAAAATAGTTGATGCACAATTCATTATCAATGAAAATTTCAAATCTAAAACAACTACAAGCACTATCAAATTTGGTGGAGTTGCAGAATTAACAGGAGGAAAATCTGATCCTGATGGTGACGGTTGGCTAAGATTAACAACTGCTGAAGCAAATAAAAGAGGTTATGCTTTTATCGATCAAGCCTTTTCGTCTACATTAGGAATTATTTCTGAATTTGAATTCAAAGCATGGCGCTCTAAACAAGATCTCTCTTATACTGGTGGTGACGGATTCTCTGTTTTTCTGTTTGATGGTACTGTAAATTCATCTAACTTTCGTCTTGGCGGTTACGGAAGTTCGTTAGGATATGCCAAAAATACAGCTACTGCTCCAGCTGTACCCAATGGTTTACGAGGTGGTTATATTGGTATTGGATTAGATTCTTTTGGAAATTTCGGAAATACAGGAGAGGGTAAAAGTGGTTTATTAGTTGGAGGAGGATCAATACCTAAAGATCCTAACACACCCACGGATGAATCAACAATTCCAAATACAATTGTTTTGAGGGGTGCTACAAACGAATCCACTCCAGCATCATCAAACCAAATCCTTGCGTATTACAAACTGGGTGATAGAACAGGTACTGCTAATAACATGCGTTTAAGAAGTGAATTAGATTATGATGTTTTAACTCCTACCCGACCAACTGATGCTCAATTCTACAGAAAAATAAAAATTATTGTAAAACCTATTGCAGGAACACCTGTAAGATATCAGATACAAGTTTTTATGGCAAGAGCTATCAATACAGACTATGACGCAACTCCATTAATCAATTATACAACTACTCAAACAATTCCCTCTACATTAAAAATTGGTTTTGCAGCGTCTACTGGTGGAGCGTATAATAATCATGAAATTAGAAATTTACAAATTACAACAACAGGAAATTTAAGTGTTTTTAACTCTGTAGATGTTCCATTAGCTTGTAATGAATTACAAAAACAAGATGTAACTTTTCGTATTAATGTTAATAATTCTAATTCTACCGCGATAAATTCTATTCAAGTTGATAGTAAATTTTTAGATAAAGTTGGAGGAGCTTTAATTAATACAAACTTATTTACTATAAAATCAATCACTTATTCCTCTAATATTACAAATCCTACAGTTCAGAATAATGGAAATAATTTTAAAGCAACAATAGGTTTACCAGCCGATTCTACTGGAGTAATTTTTGTAAATGGAACCATAAACAAACCTAATATTCAAGTTGCTAATACAGTAGATGTGTCTTCTACACAAATTGTAGACCCAGATTTAAGTAACAATACTTCTACAGATATTATAAGGCGATATCAATGTAAAGTGACAACAAATCCTATGATGTATATAAAATCAAAATAACAAAAACCTACTCTATTTGAGTAGGTTTTATTATTTTAGCATAAACCAACATTATTATGAAAAAATTCTTTCGACTACTTTTCAAATCAATTGTCTTTATATTAGGATTTCTTGTACTCTATATTTCGGCTGTTTTTTTACTTCCATTAATACCCGTTAATAAAACTCAAAATGATTCTAATAATCAAATAACAGCTTATATTTTGACCAATGGCGTACACACAGACATTGTGGTTCCTGTAAAATCTGAAGCAATAGATTGGTCAACTTTTATACCTTTTACAGATACAAAATCAAAAAAAGGATATAAATACATTGCTTTTGGTTGGGGCGATAAAGGTTTTTATTTGGACACACCCGAATGGAAAGATCTTAAATTCTCTACAGCATTCAAAGCAGCTTTTTGGTTAGGAGATTCAGCCATGCACACTACTTTTTATGATGAAATGATAATTGGAGAAGATTGTAAAAGAGTTGATATGAGCCTCGAAGAATACAAACAATTAATCTCTTATATTAAGAATTCGTATGATTTGGATCAAAATAATAAAGTTGAATTAATAAAAACAGATGCTGTTTACGGAAATAATGATGCTTTTTATGAAGCAAAAGGTAGTTATAGCTTATTTTTCACATGTAATACATGGGCTAGTAACGCTTTAAAATCGGCAAATAAAGAAGCACCTTTATGGACGGCTACACAACAAGGAATCTTTTATCATTACAAATAGAATTCAAATTAAGATTTAAGATAAATATTTTCAAAAAAAATAAAATTTTTTATCATTCATTTTCAAAGAGTTGTCTGTTTTAGGGCATTCAACGCATCATTTTTTTTAATTTTAGATTTGGAAGTAACAAAATTTGCTCTATATTTGCAACACAATATCGATAACGATACTCCTCCTTAGCTCAGTTGGTTAGAGCATCTGACTGTTAATCAGAGGGTCC